>NZ_VPCW01000021.1:0-40137 GCF_013418015.1 Acinetobacter sp. YH12211 | reverse complement strand
AATGGCAGTGTGTGGAGTGCGGTACGCTCCATGATCGGGATGTAAATTCCGCACTGAATATTCTTGCGCTCGGGCATGAGCGTCTAGCAGTAGGAATCTCCGTCCTTTAGGTCGGGGAGGATGTCAAATTTCTGAGATGCTCAAATGAAGTCAACGGATTTGACATAAGTTTGAAACTACATAGCTGTGAAATATAACACTATGCCCAAATGACCAACATTGCTGCAAGCACGACCAATCCCAATCCCCAATGATCGGTACGGGCAAGTTTTTCTTTAAAGAAATACGCTGAAATAAGTAAGCTGAATAATATTTCAATTTGTCCGAGTGTTTTCACAATCGCCACAGTTTGCATACTCATGGCACTAAACCAGCCCAGTGATGCTAAAAAACTGCAGACGCTCACTTTAAAAGTTAATCCAACCCGCTGCCACATGGCATATAAGGTATGTCGTTTAAATATACCTAAAAAAGCCAATAAGATAAAACATTGTAAGCCAATGACCCACACCAAAACCCATGCAGCACGGTGAATAAACGGTAAGAAATCCAGCTCTAGACTGGCTTCACGCACCAATAAAGAAGTCACCGCAAAGCTGAGTCCACTACCGATTCCAATGGCTAAAGTTGTGAATGAAAAATCACTACGTTGATTGCCTTTACTCAGTAGAAATACCGCAATACCGCCTATCGCAACACCTAACCAAGCCAATGCGCTTAAATGTTCTTGTAGGAAAATCACGCCTACAATTGCGGCTAAAACTGCTTCACTTTTGGCAAGTCCGACACCCACCGCATAATTTTTCTGTTGAAACAGTTTTACCATTAAAGCTGTGGCTAAAATCTGACACACTGCTGCAATAATGATATACAGCCAAAACATCGAACTAAAATGCAGTTTTGCTTGTACAGGCTGCTGCCATTGTAAAATGCTTAAATACGCCAGTGCAAAAGGCAAGGCAAAAATAAAACGTGCCAAAGTCACGCCATAAACATCTACACTTGTGCTGAGTTGTTTTTGAAAGGCATTGCGCCATGCCTGCATAAATGCAGCCATTAAGGTAAAGAGCACCCAACTCGAAATCATTGCAACCACAAATGCTTTACTGATAAAGTTATAATTTACGCCTATTCCGTTATTTTTGCGATCTTTATTGCTTTTGAGTTATGCGCTTACGATCTCTTTTATAAACAAAAAAAACATTCATTAAAATTCAAATGAATGTTTTTCATATCTTGAAGCGATTATAGGTGTGCTGTTATTCAAAAACTGTTTAGAACTTATCTAAATTCACCACAACAGCCACGCCGATACAAAATAAAGCTACATACACGGTAAACCAAATAATCATGTGCTTAAATGCTCTGTCTGAAATACTGCTATCGGCATATTTCTGTGGTTTGCGTGAGTTATCTTCTTGCATATCGACTCCAATCTAGCCAGATTATGGGGATATACAGATTATGTAAAATTCTAAAGCATTGCTGTAGATACAAAATATTCATTAAAAACTATAACAGTTGATTTTAGATATATGCAAATCTGTTATAAAAACAGAAATTATTTAATGTTTTAAACCTAAAATAGATCAAAATAAGTAACAGCTGCAAAAAATGCTTGAGTCATACCATGTATAAATCTGAACAATTGGCGTTGAACATTCGGCAACTCATTGAAAATGGTGCATGGAAAGCACATAGCAAGTTACCTTCGTTAAGAGAACAATCACAAATCAGTGGTTATAGCTTAATGACCGTGCTAAACGCTTATCAAGAACTTGAAGCTCAGGGATTGGTTTACGCTAAACAAAAGTCGGGGTTTTATGTCGCAGAACGTCTCAATCAAACTGAACGACCTGTACCAAGCAGTTTGAGTTTAAATGCACATATTCAAATGAACTCTTTGGTCTTTGGCTATTTAAAATCAATTCAGTCTGCAGATGTCAGTCCTTTAGGCTCTGCCTTTCCCAATGCAGAATTACTGTTTAACCCAAAGTTAATGCAAATTTTAGCGCAGCACGCCAAGCGAAAAAGCAGTTATTTTAGCCACGACCACATGCCACCGGGCAATTATGAATTAAGAACCATAATTGCAAATCGCTACTGTTTACAAGGCATACCCACCCATGCAAATGACATTGTCATTACATCTGGCGCATTAGATGCGCTCAATTTGTCATTACAAGCTTTGACCAAACCTGGAGATTTTATTCTATTACAAGAAACTATTTTTTATGGTGCATGGCAAGCGGCTGAACGTCTTGGTTTACAGGTGATTACCATTCCAGAACACCCTGTTTCAGGTTTCGATTTAGACTCATTTGAACAAGCCTTAAAACAATACCCAATTAAAGTCTGCTGGTTGATGTTGAATATTCATAACCCTATTGGCTTTAGTGTCAGAGATGAAATTAAGCAACGTATTGCGAGTTTGCTTGAAGAATATCAAGTGTATTTAATTGAAGATGATGTCTATCAAGAATTGTATTACGGTACGCAAAAACCACTGCCCATGAAGTATTTTGACCGACAACAACGCGTACTGCATTGCGCTTCTTTTTCTAAAACTTTGGGTTCTGCTGTGCGGGTCGGTTGGGTTTATGCAGGTCAATTTTCCAATGCTATTCAGCATTTGCAACTCATGAGCACGGTTTCTGCAAGTCCCTTACTGCAAAACACTTTGGTCGATTTTCTGTCACATCATCATTATGAAAAACATTTGCGTAAATTACGCAAGCAATTAGAAAAACACAAAAAAGTGTTTTATCAGCAGTTGAAACAACGCTTAAACCCAACCTGCAAAATTCACTACTATTCTAGTGGATACTTTTTATGGATTGAACTGCCTGCATATATAGATGGCTATACGATTTATCAGCTATTGATTCAAAACAAGATTGGCATTGCGCCAAGTCAGTTATTCCGTTCTGAACAGGTCAGCCAGAACTTTATTCGTTTAAACTGCTCTTTTGCTTGGAACAGTGATATTGCTGCTGCATTGGATGTTTTGTCTGAGGTGATACAACAGCACATCACGCAATATACTCATGCCTAATTGCCAAGCCTATCACCCGACAATAAAAAAAGAGCTGAGTTTTTGGCTCAGCTCTTTTGTGGTTTACAGTACAATTTTAGAAGTTATAAATAGCTACAAGATTTAAACGATTATCTTCACCTTTGTCGCTACCATTAGTGTCAGGCGCTAATGCAGTACGCTCACCATAAACATATTCAAGACCAAAGCTTAACGGTTTGCGTGGGCTATAGAATACGTTTGCCCAAGCTTGCCATAACTCTTTGTTTGCACGAGTTGCATCATTTTCAGTTTGATCTTTTGGTATTGATGCTTTAAGAACATCAGTATAGTTTTGATCCTTATCAAAACTCATATAACCATAACCCAATGTACCATGTACTTTGTCACTGAATTTTTGTGTAATACCGACCATGATTGAGTCAAATTCACTTTGAAGAAGACTGCCATCTGCCTGAGCAACAACACCTTTGTTGGTGAATGATACAAAGCTGCTATCACCTTTTACATGGTAATAATCGGCTTTTAAAGTTGTGCCCGGTACAACATCATATTTTGCACCTACACCAACACCCCATGCCATTTCTTCTTCAGAATTGATACGTTTTTCATGCCCCATCGCACGTACGCTGACATTTAAATTATCTGCAAATTGATGATTTAAACGCGCAGTTAATGCAGGTAAACGCTGGTTGATTGAACTGTCTTTAGGGTCTTCAGCTGCAACCACCAAATTGGTTTGTGGGCTAAACTTTGTTGTATAGCGTACTTGTGGTGTACGTTTCACCGCACCACCAACATACGCCAAAGCATCAATGGTTTCTGGCATATAGTCTGGAATCGCAAAGTTTGACCAAGTTTGACCAATCAACCAATTCCCATAGTTCAAATAAGCATGGCGAATACGTAAGTTATCAAGGTTTGCTCCACCTAAGAAGTCAACTTCAAGTTTACCTTTTACGTCTTGTTCACCCACAGGGCTTTTAAAATCTAAACCTAAACGGGTTGCAGAAAGTGTTGATCTCAAACGATCACTTTGTTCTTTATTGCCTTCAAGTGGTACACCGTTAATTTGGTTATACGGCATATCTTTAGCGCCACCTTCTACCTGATAAGACGCATCTAAACGCACATTACCATATAGATTAAATTCGGCACCTTTGGCAGTTTTTAACACAGGATTAGCAACTGGCGCTGCTGCAGTACGTTGCACATTGGCAATTGCTGTTGCAGTTTGTGCATTTTGTACTTTTTGCTGCTCAATCAAACCACGTAAAGCCTGAACTTCTTGTCTAAGTTGCTCAATTTCCGTTTGCTGTTGGGTCTGCGCCTGAGCTGCAACACTCATACCGCCCATACTTAATGCAATCATGCTCATCATGAGCGTGCGCTGCATTGTTGGTCGAACCGTTGTAGATTGAAAATTAAAAGATTGGGTTAATGTTTTCGCGTTCATCCTAAACTCGCTTGTTATTGTGCCATCAAATTCTAGCAACAGATCACCATCGCTTACGATGGCGATCTATATCATTGATGACTGTAGATTAATGGAAAGGTAAAGAAATTATTGGGTTGCTTTTTGTGCGACTGGATTGCTTTCTACAGCAGGCTCCGCAGCGGCTTTAGCTTCTACAGACGTTTTTAAATTCACCATGAAGATTGCTAAGGCAGCAATTACACCTGGAATCGCAATAGCAAAGAAGTTCATTTGGTGCGGTAAATTCATGGTTAATAGTGCACCTGTGAGTACTGGCCCAACGATTGCACCGATGCGACCAATACCTGACGCCCAGCCCATACCTGTAGAACGTACAGTAGATGGGTAATATTGTGCGACGAAAGTATAAAGTAAGATTTGTGAACCAATGGTTGCTGCCCCAGCAACTGCAATTAAGGTGTACAACACAATTTGTGGACTGTTAAAGCCAAGCAGAATTAATGCTGCTGCACCACAGATAAACATAATGGTGAGTACTTTTTTGATATGGAAGCGGTCAGCCAATGCACCACCACCAATTGCGCCAATCATGCCACCAATATTCAGTGCGAATAGGAAGATCATACTTGCACCCAATGAATAACCCGCTTGGATCATTAATTTTGGTAACCAGCTGCCCAAAGCATAAACCATTAACAAGCACATGAAGAATGCGATCCAGAACATGAACGTACTGAACATACGGCCTTGCTGGAACAATGCTTTTACAGGTGCTTCATCGCCTTTAGTCACTTCATTCAGTACAAACTCAGTGTCACCATTTAATTGTTGGCTTGGTGAGATTTTTTGCACAATACTACGGGTTTGCTCAATTTCTTTCTTGTTGGTCAAATACATGAGTGACTCAGGCAAGAATTTCCAAATTAATGGTAAAGCCACCAATGGAATAATTGCGATGTAAAACATGATTTTCCAACCAAACTCTGGCACTAACCATGCACCCAACAATGCTGAAGTCATACCGCCAATGGCATAACCACTAAACATCAGCGCAACCAAAGTACTACGAATACGCTTTGGCGCATATTCTGTCATAAGGGCCACAACGTTTGGCATTACACCGCCAATACCAAGCCCAGCAAGGAAACGTAAAATACCAAATTCAACTGGATTACTTGCAAACGCACCTAAGAATGTAAAGCCACTGAAAATAGCCACACAGATCATGATGGTCTTTTTACGACCTAACTTGTCCGATAAGGTACCGAAGGTCATGGCACCAAACATCATGCCAAACAATGCCGTACTGGCCAGTAAACCTGCTTGTACTGCACTGAGCGCCCACTCTTGCATCAGTAGTGGTAATGCAACCCCATAAATGACCAAGTCGTAACCGTCAAAAATAATGATCATCAAACACCAAAACAATACACCCCAATGGAATGGCGTGAACTTGGCCTCGTCAATCAAGGTATTAATATTAATTTTATTGCTTTGCATCTTGCTTCACCTCCTAATTGTGAAGTCCGTTACTCCAACTCAGATGCACACAATGAATAATAAGTTAAAATTTGTCCAAAACTGAATAGGCATGGATACATACCTAAAAAGTCTATAGTTTTGTAAGATATTGATTTTAAAACAGATAAAAATAACAAGGCGAAAAAAATACTGTAATGTGATGCTTAAAAAAGTTTTTTCAGGCAATTCACATAACAGTATTTTGTTAAAAATATCTGTGCTTTTATATAAAAAATATAGTTATAAATATTTGTTTTATATGGCTTTACTAGAATACATTGCGATCATAAGTAAATGCTTCCAAATCATAAACTTGATAAATGCAGTCAAACAAAGATCGAATGTCTTCACTTTCATCCATATTACGAATTGCCATAAACACAGGACTTACAGCCGAGTCATCTAATAAAGGTATAAAGTGCAAATGTGCCAAATGAATATTTTGTGCGCTTTCTGGCACGATACACAAGCCCTCACCTGCAGCAACAAAACCCAACGCCAATTGTAATTCACGCACTTCACGAATTTTGCGAGGTTCTAAACCATACTCAGAAAACACGCCACGAATTTGGGTAGAGAAGTTTGGCTTGTTGTGATTTGGATATAAAAATAGTTGTTGATCAACAACATCCGCCAAATATACACCTTCTTTTTGTGCCGCAAATGGGTGGCTCGAATGTACTGCAACCATCAAGCGTTCTTCACGTAATAAGATACGTTTAACTGCAGGATCAGAAATTCTTAAGCGTCCAAATCCAACATCTATACGCCCTTCTTTAAGTGCCTGAATTTGGTCATTGGTGGTCATTTCCACCATTTCTATTTTTAAATGCGGATGCTGCTGCTTAAACAAATACACAATTCTTGACAATAATCCGAACAATAAAGAACCAACGAAGCCAATAGTCACAGTACGACCAGCAATACCGACACGTTTTGTCATCGACTTGATTTCTTCCGCATTAGACAAAAGTTTAACGGCATGTTGGTAAAAGAATTGGCCTGCTTCGGTGGTCTTAAGCGGTCTACTTCCACGCTCAAATAGTTGAATTCCAAGCTCTTGTTCTAAATTTTGGATCTGTCTGCTCAAAGGTGGTTGAGCAATAAAGAGTTTTTCTGCTGCCTTGGTGAAACTTTGCTCTTCTACAACAGCAACAAAATAACGTAAATGTCTGAGTTCCATAGATCAAAATACCTTTTAAGTATAAAAAAATGCATATTTGATCTTCGACCAATGCAATTTATTCTTTTAAGGTATATCACATAACTGTAATAAAGCAATGATATGAAGGGCAAACCATGTATAAGTCAGTAGAAACTTTGCTGGTGGAAATACCAACCATCCGTCCACACAAGATGGCGGTTGCAACCATGCAAACCCAAACCCTTGTATTAGTCAAAATCACCACTGAAGATGGTTTTGTTGGCTGGGGCGAAGCAACCACGATTGGCGGCTTGGGCTATGGTGAAGAAAGCCCAGAAAGCGTAAAAACCAATATCGAAACATATTTCGCATCATTGCTAAAAACTTTAGCTGGCTTGAATGTTGCGCAAACTTTACAGGTCATTAAAAAGAATATCAATGGCAACCGTTTCGCGAAATGTGCCATTCAAACTGCTTTATTAGATATTCAAGCGCAGCGCTTAAACCAACCTTTAAGTGAAATTTTAGGTGGTCGCCTACGCAACTCGGTTCCTGTGTTATGGGTACTTGCATCTGGCGATACAGAAAAAGACATCGCTGAAGCACAAAAAATGATTGCGGCTAAACGCCACAACACATTCAAGCTCAAAATCGGTTCACGCCCAGTAGAGCAAGATGTAGAACACGTATTGGCAATCAAACAAGCATTGGGTAAAGACGTTTCTATTCGTGTAGACGTAAACCGTGCTTGGTCAGAACTTGAAGCAATTAAAGGCATCCAGCTTTTACAAGATGGTGGTGTCGATTTAATTGAACAACCATGTGCAATTGACAACATTGATGCCATGGAGCGTTTAACACGTAAATTTGATATTGCCATCATGGCAGATGAATCATTGATGGGCCCACAAAGCGCTTATCAATTGGCAAAACGTAATGCTGCATCTGTATTTGCAGTTAAAGTTGCACAGTCTGCTGGTCTGATTGAAGGCTGTGAAGTGGCAACGATTGCACAGTTGGCAGGTATCGACCTCTATGGCGGCACCATGCTTGAAGGCCCAGTCGGCACAATTGCATCTGCACACGTGTTCTCTACCTTCCAAAATTTAGCTTATGGCACTGAATTATTTGGCCCATTGCTGCTAACAGAAGAAATTTTAAAAACTCCGCTTCAGTACCAAGACTTTGAATTACACCTTCCAACAGGTGCAGGTCTAGGCATTGAACTGGATGAAGACAAAATTGACAACTTGCGTCGTCAGTAATTAGGAGAAACCCATGCTTTTCCACGTACGTATGGATGTAAACATTCCATTGGATATGCCAGCAGAAACTGCTAACGAAATTAAAGCCGTTGAAAAAGCATATTCGCAGGAATTACAGCGTCAAGGTAAATGGCGTCATATTTGGCGTATTACTGGCCAGTATTCAAACATCAGTATTTTTGATGTTGAGAGCAATGAAGAACTGCACAACATTCTGCAAGGTCTTCCGCTCTACCCTTACATGAATATTGAAGTGATGGCATTGAACCGCCACCCTTCATCAATTCGTGAAGATGACACCTGATTTAATTCGGAAACTGGAGTAAGCACCTTACTCCAGCACCAAAGTAAACATTTAGCAAACCAAGTAAACAAGGAAAGTGGCAGCCAATTATCTCGTTTTTAGTCCAGAGATATTCGCCACCAAAGCACACCTCCAAGGAGAATGAAAATGAATCGCCAAGAAATTGATGCATTAGTTAAGCAAATGAACGTTGATACAGCGACAGGCCCTGTAGATGAACGTGTACAACAAATTGTTGTGCGTTTATTGGGTGACCTTTTCCAAGCGATCGAAGATCTTGATATTTCTCAGTCAGAACTGTGGAAAGGTCTGGAATACTTTACTGATGCCGGTCAAGCGAACGAATTAGGTTTATTGGCTGCAGGTTTGGGTCTGGAACACTACCTAGACTTACGTGCTGATGAAGCGGATGCTAAAGCAGGCATTACTGGCGGTACGCCACGTACGATTGAAGGTCCACTTTATGTCTCTGGCGCACCTGAAACAGTAAGCTTTGCGCGTATGGACGATGGTTCTGAAGAAGGCAAAATCCCGACGCTGATCATTGAAGGTACAGTGACTGATACTGACGGCAACCGTGTTGAAGGTGCTAAAGTTGAAATCTGGCATGCCAACAGCCTAGGCAACTACTCATTCTTTGACAAGTCACAGTCAGACTTTAACCTGCGTCGCAGCATCATTACCGCTGCCGATGGTCAATATACTGCATTGACGACAATGCCAGTGGGTTATGGCTGCCCTCCAGAAGGTACAACTCAGTTTGTACTGGACAAGCTAGGCCGTCACGGTAACCGTCCATCGCACGTACATTACTTCGTATCTGCACCAGGTTACCGCAAGCTGACTACTCAATTCAATATTGAAGGCGACCAATACCTGTGGGATGACTTTGCATTCGCGACTCGTGAAGGTCTGGTGGCAACTGCGGTTGACGTGACTGATGAAGCTGAAATTGCAAAACGTGGTCTGAAAGGTCCTTTCAAACACATCCAGTTCAACATTGTTCTTCAGAAAGATCAAGCTGGCGTTCCTTCTACTGAAGTTGAACGTCGCCGCGCAAGCGCATAATTTGAAATGGAATCGGGATGTGGTCGTTGCCCCATCCCGATGACTGCCCTCCTTGGAAAGTCGGAGAAAGGACATGCCTCGTATTCCTGTTATCAATACTAGCCACTTAGACCGTATTGACGAATTATTGGTTGATGATTTTGAATCTGGTGAATTTAAATTACACCGTTCAGTATTCACAGACCAAGCCCTGTTTGACCTAGAAATGAAATACATTTTTGAAGGCAACTGGGTTTATTTGGCACATGAAAGCCAAATTCCAAACAACAATGACTACTACACCACTTACATTGGTCGTCAGCCAATCATCATTGCGCGTAACCGCAATGGCGAATTGAATGCCATGATCAACTCGTGTTCACACCGTGGTGCACAATTATGTCGTTACAAGCGTGGTAACAAAGCAACTTATACTTGCCCATTCCACGGTTGGACTTTCAACAACTCTGGTAAGTTGTTAAAAGTAAAAGACCCAGCAGATGCAGGTTATTCAGATTGCTTTAACAAAGACGGTTCACACGACTTGAAAAAAGTTGCCCGCTTTGAAAGCTATAAAGGTTTCTTGTTTGGTAGCTTAAACCCAGATGTTCCTTCTTTAGAAGAATACCTAGGCGAAGCGACTAAAATCATTGACATGATTGTGGGTCAATCTCAACAAGGTCTTGAAGTTTTACGTGGTTCTTCGACTTACACCTATGAAGGTAACTGGAAGTTAACTGCTGAAAACGGTGCCGATGGTTACCACGTGTCTGCAGTACACTGGAACTACGCTGCAACAACTCAGCAACGTAAAGAAAAAGAAGCTGGCGATAACATCCGTGCAATGAGCGCAGGTTCATGGGGCAAACAAGGCGGTGGTTCTTACGGCTTTGAAAATGGTCACATGCTCCTTTGGACTCAATGGGCTAACCCAGAAGACCGTCCTAACTTTGCCAAGAAAGATGAATACACCGAGCAATTCGGTGAAGCAATGGCGAAATGGATGATCGAGCGTTCACGTAACTTGTGTATCTATCCAAACGTGTACTTCATGGATCAGTTCGGTTCACAAATTCGTGTGTTACGTCCTCTTTCTGTCGATAAGACTGAAGTGACAATTTACTGTATCGCACCTGTAGGTGAAGAGCCAGAAGCACGCGCACGCCGTATTCGTCAGTACGAAGACTTCTTTAACGCATCAGGTATGGCTACACCAGACGATCTTGAAGAATTCCGTGCATGTCAAGTTGGCTACGCAGGTATCGCACTTGAGTGGAACGATATGTGCCGTGGTTCTAAGCATTGGATCCAAGGTCCAGACGATGCTGCAAACGAAATCGGTTTAAAACCAAAACTTTCAGGTATTAAAACTGAAGACGAAGGTTTATATCTTTCACAGCACCAACATTGGTTAGATCTAATCAAAAAAGGTATTGCGACTGAAAAAGAAATTGCTGCATCTACTGAAGGAGAAAACGCATGAGCGCGATTACTTTAGAAAATATTGCTCAATTCCTTTATCAAGAAGCTCGCTTCTTAGATGATGAGCAATGGGATGAGTGGTTACAGTGCTACGCTCCTACTGCTTCTTTCTGGATGCCAGCTTGGGATGACGATGACCGTTTAACTCAAGATCCACAGTCTGAAATATCTTTGATTTACTACCCAGACCGTCAAGGTTTAGAAGACCGTGTGTTCCGTATCAAAACTGAGCGTTCATCTGCAACCATGCCAGATACACGCACAAGCCACAACATCAGCAACATTGAAATTGTTGAACGTGATGGCGATAAAGTCACTGTACGTTTTAACTGGAACACTTTAAGTTTCCGTTACAAAACTAACTACAGCTACTTTGGTATGTCGCGCTATGAAATTGATTTTTCTGGCGACAAACCGCAAATTTTAAGCAAGTACGTGGTGCTGAAAAACGATTACATCAACCAAGTAATCGATATCTACCACCTCTAAGACTGTATTCATTTACAGCAAGGTAAAAACCTTTCAGCCAGATGGAATCTTGGCTGAAAGGTCTAGTTTCAAAGATTTATATAGGATATTCAGCCATGTCAAACCACAATGTTGCACTTCAATTTGAAGATGGCGTTACACGTTTTATTTCTGTTACAGATGGTGAAACACTGTCAGACGCAGCTTACCGTCAAAAGATCAATATTCCTTTGGACTGCCGTGACGGTGCATGTGGAACGTGCCGTGCGTTTTGTGAATCAGGTTCGTATGACATGCCTGAAGAAACTTATATTGAAGATGCATTGACACCAGAAGAAGCTGAACAAGGCTACATTCTTGCATGCCAATGTAAACCAACTTCTGACGCAGTATTCCAAATTCAAGCAACTTCTGATGTATGTAAAACTGAAATTCATGCATTTGAAGGTACTTTGGCTCGTGTCGAAAACTTATCTGACTCGACGATTACCTTTGATATTCAGTTAGATGAAGGTCAACCAGACATTCACTTCCTTGCAGGTCAATACGTGAATGTGGGTATTCCTGGTACAACAGAAACCCGTTCATATTCTTTCAGCTCTAAGCCTGGTAACCGCTTAACTGGTTTTGTAGTACGTAACGTACCAAACGGCAAAATGAGCGAATTCTTAAGCCAAAATGCCAAAGCTGGCGACAAAATGACCTTTACGGGTCCATTTGGTAGCTTCTACTTACGTAATGTAGCACGCCCTGTAGTGATGTTAGCAGGTGGTACAGGTATCGCACCATTTATGTCTATGCTGCAAGTACTTGAAGAAAAAGGTTCTGAGCACCCTGTACGTTTAGTTTTTGGTGTGACCAATGACTTTGACTTGGTTGCAATTGAAAAATTAAACGAACTACAAGAAAAATTCTCTTGGTTCGAGTACCGCACTGTAGTGGCAAATCCAGAATCTGCACACGAGCGTAAAGGTTACGTGACTGGCCATATCGAAAACGAATGGCTCAACGGTGGTGATGTAGACATCTACCTATGTGGTCCAGTGCCAATGGTAGAAGCGGTACGTGGCTGGTTAGATGCAGAAGGTGTTAAACCTGCAAGCTTCCTATTTGAAAAATTCTCTGCCAACTAAGTTTGTTATACAGTCTAGAAACATAGTCGGAGAATACAATGAATCGCACAAAAAGATTTGAAAACAAAGTTGTAATCGTGACTGGTGCCGCTCAAGGCATTGGTCGCGGTGTGGCTTTACAAGTGGCGAGTGAAGGTGCCCAAGTGGTTATGGCAGACCTTTCTCCCTATGTAGAAGAAGTGTTGGCCGAAATTGAAGAACACGGTGGCGATGCAGTAACCGTAAAAGCCAACCTTGAAACTTTTGCAGGTGCAGAATCTGTGGTTGCTAAAGCACTTGAAACCTATGGTCGTGTTGATGTGCTCATCAACAACGTAGGCGGTGCAATTTGGATGAAACCTTTTGAAGAATTTTCTGAAGAAGAAATTATCAAAGAAGTGAATCGTTCATTGTTCCCTACTATGTGGTGCTGCCGCGCAGTATTGCCTGAAATGGTGAAAAACCAGAAAGGTACCATTGTAAACGTATCTTCAATTGCAACACGTGGTATTAACCGCGTGCCATATTCGGCGTCTAAAGGTGGTGTAAACGGTTTAACCGCTTCCCTCGCCTTTGAACATGCCAAAGATGGTATTCGTGTGAATGCTATTGCAACTGGCGGTACAGAAGCGCCACCACGTAAAGTGCCACGTAATGCCAACCCACTTTCAGAATCTGAAAAAGAGTGGATGCAACAAGTGGTCGATCAAACCATTGATCGTACCTTCTTGGGTCGCTATGGCACCATTCAGGAACAAGTGAATGCGATTCTGTTCCTTGCTTCTGATGAGTCATCGTACATGACAGGTACCGTTGTACCTGTAGGTGGTGGTGATCAGGGCTAAGCCAAGATCATGACCAACTTCAACAGGATCATTGCTTGACGCAAGGAGGCAAATCGTCAATGAGTCACCTGTTCCAAACTTTAAAAAATGACTGGTCAATTTCAGCCACTGTTGCAGGATTCTTAGCAGTGCTGATCTCCTATTCAGGGCCATTGATCATCTTTTTCCAAGCGGCACAGCAAGCCCAAGTTTCCCCAGATATGATGATTTCATGGATTTGGGGAATTTCTATTGGTGCTGCTGTCGCAGGTATCTTTTTGTCCATTAAATACAAAGTGCCTGTGGTCACCGCTTGGTCTGCACCCGGTACCGCATTGCTGGTCACACTGTTTCCCGATATTACCCTGAATGAAGCAGTTGCAGCCTACATCACCTCTGCTGTGGTGATTTTTTTGATTGGAATCACAGGTTATTTTGACAAACTCCTGTCTTGGATTCCGCAAGAAGTCGCAGCAGGCATGATGGCAGGTATTTTGGTTCAATTTGGCTTAGGCTTATTTACTGCAACCGATACCCTGCCATACATTGTATTTGGGATGCTAGCGGTATTTTTATTGGCAAAGCGTTTTAGTCCACGTTATGCCATGATTTGGGTGCTTGCTGCAGGCATTATACTCAGCTTAATGCTCGGTAAAATTAACCCTGTCACCACCAATTTTAGTTTGGCAATTCCACAGTTTATTGCACCTGAATGGACGTGGAATTCAACCTTAAACTTGGCATTACCTTTAATTTTAGTCAGCTTGTCTGGGCAGTTTTTACCGGGTATGGCAATTATTAAAATTAGCGGTTATGACATGCCTGCTAAGCCTATTATTAGTGCGACCAGTATCGCTTCTCTTGCCGTTGCGTGTGTGGGAGGAATTACCATTGTACTTGCCTCTATTACTGCAGCATTATGCTTAGGTAAAGATGCGCACGAACTGAAAGAAAAGCGATATATTGCAGGTGTTGCAAACGGTATTTTCTATATTTTAGGTGGGTTATTTGCGGGTAGCATCGTCATGCTATTTAGCCTATTGCCCAAAGAACTGATTGCAGCGTTGGCTGGACTTGCACTTTTAGGTGCAATTGCCACCAATATTTCAGTTGCAATGAGTAAAGAATCACAGCGTGATGCAGCCCTCATCACCTTTTTAGCAACTGCCTCTGGCATGCAGTTTTTAGGGCTAAGTTCTGTATTTTGGGGCATCTGTATTGGTTTGATCGCACATTGGGTATTAACCAAACGCGACAACTCAGCAGCACCCCTACCTTCAACTCAAAGTTCCAAAAGTTAATGGACAGGCAATTGTCTAGGACACATTATGATTGATAAAAGTCAAACTTCTTTAACAGAAGTCCTTTCGCAAATTAAAGATGGTTCAACCATCATGATTGGTGGTTTTGGTACCGCAGGTCAGCCAGCGGAACTCATTGATGGTTTGATTGAACTTGGCATCAAAGATTTAATTATTGTAAACAACAACGCAGGTAATGGTGACTACGGTTTAGCGAAACTGCTAAAAGCTGGCGCGGTACGTAAAATTATCTGTTCATTCCCACGTCAGTCTGACTCTTGGGTATTTGATGAACTTTACCGCGCAGGCAAAATCGAGCTTGAACTGGTGCCGCAAGGTAACTTGGCATGCCGTATTCAGGCTGCAGGTATGGGTCTAGGTCCAATCTATACCCCTACAGGTTTTGGTACTTTACTTGCAGAAGGCAAACCAATCTTAAATTATGAAGGTAAAGACTACGTACTAGAAAACCCAATCCGCGCAGACTTTGCTTTAATTAAAGCACAGCAAGGCGACCGTTGGGGTAACTTGGTGTACCGTAAATCTGCACGTAACTTTGGCCCAATCATGGCGATGGCTGCCGATGTGACAATTGCACAGGTTTCTGAAGTGGTTGAGTTAGGCGCGTTAGATCCTGAACACATCATCACTCCGGGTATTTTCGTTCAGCACGTTGTTGCCGTTGGCGCAAAACAACCTGAACAATCTGCATAACTGTCACGTGAAGGAGAACATCATGAGCTATACCAAATTAACACGTGATCAAATCGCTGAACGTGTGGCACAAGACATTCCAGACGGTGCTTATGTCAACCTCGGCATTGGCTTACCAACTAAAATTTCAAACTACCTGCCTTCAGACAAAGACGTATTCTTACACTCTGAAAACGGTTTATTGGCTTTCGGTCCACCACCTCCTGCAGGTGAAGAAGACCCTGAGTTAATCAACGCAGGTAAAGAATTCGTGACCATGCTAACAGGCGGCTCATTCTTCCATCATGGTGACTCTTTTGCCATGATGCGTGGCGGTCACTTAGACATCGCAGTATTGGGTGCATTCCAAGTGGCTGAAAATGGCGACTTGGCAAACTGGCACACAGGTGCGCCAGATGCGATTCCTGCTGTTGGTGGCGCAATGGACTTAGCCGTTGGTGCGAAAAAAGTCTTTATCACAACCGATCACGTCACCAAAAAAGGTGAACCAAAAATCGTGGCTGAATTGACTTACCCAGCAACTGGCTTGAAATGTGTAGACCGCATTTACACTGACTTATGTGTGATTGACGTAACTCCTGAAGGTATGAAAGTTCTTGAAAAAGTTGAAGGCTTGAGCTTTGAAGAATTACAGTCATTGACTGGTGCAAAGCTGATTGATGCGACTCAGGCTTAATCGTCTTTAAATATAATTTTTAATCCCCCTAAATCCCCCTTTTTCAAAGGGGGACTTCCATCAAGTAATTTTAGGTGGGAATCTCCTCCCTTTTTTAAAGGGAGGTTGGGAGAGATTAAGATATTTGGAAAATAAAATATGAAAAACGCATATATCGTCGATGCCATCCGTACCCCATTTGGTCGTTATGCAGGTGGTTTAGCTCCAGTCCGTGCTGATGACTTAGGCGCATTACCGATCAAAGCACTTATGCAACGCAATCCATCTGTAAACTGGGAACAAGTTGATGACGTGATTTACGGCTGTGCCAACCAAGCAGGTGAAGACAACCGTAACGTGGGTCGTATGTCTGCACTTTTAGCAGGTTTACCGTACCAAGTGCCAGCAACCACTGTAAACCGTTTATGTGGTTCATCGCTAGACGCAATTGCAATGGCCGCACGTGCAATTAAAGCAGGTGAAGCAAACCTGATTATTGCAGGTGGTGTTGAATCAATGAGCCGCGCTCCATTTGTGATGGGTAAATCAGAATCTGCTTATGGTCGTAGTCAAAAAATTGAAGACACCACAATGGGCTGGCGTTTCATTAACCCGAAACTCAAAGAAATGTACGGCGTAGAAACTATGCCGCAAACTGCTGAAAATGTAGCGGAACAGTTCAATATTAACCGTGCCGATCAAGACTTGTTTGCTCTAACCAGCCAACAACGTACTGCTGCTGCACAAGCACGCGGTTTCTTTGACAAAGAAATTATTGCAGTGGAAATTCCACAACGTAAAGGCGAGCCTGTCGTTGTTGCTGCAGACGAACATCCACGTGCATCAACCACAGCAGAAGCATTGGCAAAATTAAAGCCAGTGGTAAAAGCAGACGGTACTGTGACTGCAGGTAACGCGTCAGGTATTAACGATGGTGCGGCTGCCCTACTGATTGCTTCTGAAGAAGCGGTTGCACAACACGGCTTAAAACCACGTGCCAAAATCATTGCTTCAACTGTTGTTGGTGTTGAACCACGTATTATGGGCTTTGGTCCTGCGCCTGCAATCAAAAAATTGTTGGCACAAACAGGTTTGACCATTGAACAAATGGACGTGATTGAACTGAACGAAGCCTTTGCTGCACAAGCATTAGCATGTACTCGTGACTTAGGCATTGAAGATGGTTCAGAGAAAGTCAATCCAAACGGTGGTGCAATTGCTTTAGGTCACCCACTTGGTGCATCTGGTGCGCGTTTAGTCACTACAGCACTGAACCAACTTGAACAAACTGGCGGTAAATACGGTTTATGTTCAATGTGTATTGGTGTTGGTCAAGGTATTGCTTTGATTATTGAACGTGTTTAATCCTCATTAAAAGTCCCCCTTTCATAAAGGGGGATTTAGGGGGATTTATAAGATTAAGGATTTAAAAAAAATGCCAACTTTTACCTCAAATGATGCGCAAATCAATTACCAAACTTTTGGTGATGCTACAAAACCTGCACTGATTTTTTCAAACTCGCTGGGTACAAACTTCAAAATGTGGCAAGCACAGATTGATTTTTTCCAGCAAGACTTTTTTGTAATTTGCTACGACACACGTGGTCACGGTGCATCATCAGCTCCGCAAGGTCCATATAGCATTGATCAATTGGGTCAAGATGTTGTAAATCTACTCGATCACTTAAATGTTGAAAAAGCGGCATTCTGTGGTATTTCTATGGGCGGTTTAACAGGTCAATGGTTAGCGATTCATCGCCCTGAACGTTTTAATCAGGTGGTGGTGTGTAATACTGCGGCAAAAATTGGTCAAGAACAGGCTTGGAATGACCGTGCCGCATTGGTACGTGAACAAGGTTTACAACCGATTGCTTCGACTGCAGCATCACGCTGGTTTACTGAACCCTTTATCCAAAGCAACGCGACAGTGGTCAACAATCTTCAAAACGACTTGGCAGCTGGCAGCGCCGAAGGTTATGCGAGCTGTTGCGAAGCTTTGGCTAAAGCGGATGTACGTGAACAACTTAAAGACATCACTGTGCCTGTTTTAGTGGTTGCAGGTCAGCAAGACCCTGTGACAACAGTTGTCGATGGTCAATTTATGGTTGAACGTATTGCCAATAGCCAATTGTTTGAAATCAATGCATCGCACATTTCTAACGTAGAATTGCCAAATGAATTTAACCAAGCAGTGAAGCAGTTTATCCAAGCATAAAACTTCATTGTTATTGTTAATAAGTTAAAAGTTAAAAAAATAGAGTTCTTTCGAGAACTCTATTTTTTATAGATGAATCTGCAGTTAGACGAGCTGGACTTAAACTAACTCCACCGCAATCGCTGTGGCTTCACCACCGCCAATACATAAAGATGCCACGCCTTTTTTCGCGCCTATACGTTGCAATGCATGAATGAGCGTCACAATAATACGTGAACCTGAAGAACCTAGAGGATGCCCCAAAGCACATGCACCACCCTGAATATTCACTTTGGCAGGGTCTAAATCAAAAGCATCTATCGCAAGCATGGTTACCATGGCAAAGGCTTCATTAATTTCCCACAAATCTACATCGGCAACCGACCACCCTGCTTTATCTAGCACTTTTTGAATCGCCCCTACAGGAGCAAGAGTAAACTCAGAAGGATGTTGTGAATGTGTCGCGTATGCCACAACTTTTGCAAGCGGTTTTAAGCCACGCTCTGCCGCAACCACATCTGATGTAATCACCAGAGCAGATGCGCCATCTGAAATAGAGCTGGCATTGGCGGCTGTAATCGTGCCATCTTTTTTAAATGCGGGACGCAAACTGCTAATTTTATCGACTTTGGCATTTAACGGTTGTTCATCCTGATCGACAATCACATCACCTTTACGTGAATGAACAGTGACAGGCACGATTTCATTTTTAAAATAACCGTTTTGAATGGCTTCTACCGCGCGGTTTAAAGAGCGAATTGCGTATTCATCCTGCTGCTCACGGGTATAGTTTTTCTTGTCTGCCATGTCTTGCGCCAGCACGCCCATCGACAAGCCTGTTTCAGCATCTTCTAAACCTTCCTGAAACATGTGGTCTGTGACTTTGCCGTGTCCCATACGGAAACCTGCACGTGCTTTATCTAGCAAATACGGCGCATTCGACATAGATTCCATACCGCCAGCGACCACAATCTGCGCTGAACCTGCCTGAATAGCATCGGCTGCCTGCATAACAGCTTTCATGCCAGAGCCACAAATTTTATTGATGGTGGTTGCACCTGTACTATCGGGTAAACCCGCTTGACGCATCGCCTGACGTGCAGGGCCTTGCTTCAAACCTGCAGGCAATACACAACCAAAAATTACTTCATCAATGTCAGTCCCACTTAAACCTGCACGTGCAACTGCGTGTTGAATTGCAACCGCGCCTAAATCGGGTGCTATACAACTTGCCAGTGAACCTTGAAAGCCGCCCATTGCGGTACGTACAGCATCTACAATTACAATCATTTTTAGTCCCTTATTACCGTCTTTTTAAAGTGATTACCGTAAAAGCCATGCTTTTTAAAATTACAAATAACATCCCTGTGAGTTAGCAAGTAATTCACGTTAAATGTAAATCAAAAGATGAGCATTGCAATCTCGCAAAGTGCTGAATTGCTATGCTTGATTGATCTTAGACTTTTAGGCCTTGCTTATGAAAAATAGAATAAAAGTTTTAGAAATCCAATTTTATTTCACTAAAATGACCTGTTTGGTTCAGTTTTATTGACAACCGATTTGGCTTATGGATTGTGCTATTTTTCACATGATATTTTTTAAATTCATTGGTTCACTGATGAACATACGTTAAAACTTACCTTTTCAAGACCTTGGTGCTATTTTCAAGTTGCTCAAACTGCACTAGACTCCAACATGCTTAATTGGTTGTAATTGGAATATTGATTGATGACGACTCTACGCCAAGAAAATTTCCGACGTCGTAAAGAGAAAATTTTGGCAATGGCTGAGGTTTTATTACTGGAAAATCATAATGATATTACATTAAGTGAGTTGGCTGCAGAGTTAGATATTGCCAAAGGCACAATTTATAAATATTTCAAAAGTAAAAATCAGCTCTATTTAGAGTTAATTATTTTAAATGAACAGCGTTTATTGGATATTTCCAAACAGTATCACCATAACTTTCAAACTTATGTTTCGCAGTACATGCTGTATAACATGCTTAATTCCAACCGTACGATTTTGCTGCACTCAATTGAAGAACGCTTAACCAATAATGAACGTAAACTAAATGAATTGTTTGAACAGTTATACGATATTCGTGAGCAGCGTATTTTAGAAATTAAGGACATCACCCAAGCCTATTTAGAGTCCTTTAACAGCGCGATGTCGATCCGTGATTATCTGTCTTATATTTGGACAGTAACTTATGGTGCGTCGTTATTACTCAATTCTACCCATTATCAAAAAGCTATTGGGTCACGTGAACGCTTAATCAAGCTATATATTAATCAAGCACTGATGACGCCAGATAAAGTATCTGCGATTGTTTGATTTTTACATAGTTAGCTTCGTTGGATTCATTGCTGATCCCGCTAAATATTAGCGTCTAAGTAGAAAGAAATTTGCTTTTCAGAACGTATTAACTCACCTCATAAATTTATTCTCTAAATAAAAAATCCCAAAGTTCAAACTTTGGGATTTTTCAAATTCTTTTGACTGTCTAAAGACATATCATTCTGCACTAATATCTTCAAATAATACTGAAGATAAATAACGCTCACCACTGTCAGGTAAAATCACCACAATATTTTTACCTGCATTTTCAGGACGTGCCGCCAATTTTGCAGCAGCAGCCATTGCTGCACCACTTGAAATACCGACTAAAATACCTTCTTGGGTTGCTGTTTTACGCGCCCAGTCAATTGCTTCAGCACTTTCAATCGCAATCACTTCATCCACCAAATCTAAATCTAGGTTTTTTGGAATAAAGTTAGCGCCAATCCCCTGAATTTTATGTGGTGCAGGCGTAATGGCTTCACCACGCTTGGCCTGAGCGATAATTGGAGATTCAGCAGGCTCGACTGCAACAGTATGCAATGCCTGACCTTTTACCTTTTTGAAATAACGCGAAATACCAGAAATCGTACCGCCTGTACCTACACCTGCAACAAGAATATCGACCTTGCCGCCTGTTGCTGCCCAAATTTCTGGGCCTGTGGTTTCTTCATGAATTTGCGGATTGGCAGGGTTATTAAACTGCTGCGGCAAATAATAAGTTTCAGGATGTTCGGTTGCCAAACGCTCTGCTTCATCCACCGCGCCTTTCATACCTTTTGCAGGCTCAGTCAGCACCAAATTTGCACCCAACGCTTTCAACACCTTACGGCGCTCAATACTCATGCTTGCAGGCATCGTTAGTGTAATCTCATAACCTTTTGCTGCAGCTACAAATGCCAAAGCGATTCCTGTATTACCGCTGGTCGGTTCTACAATATGCATACCTGCTTTTAACACGCCACGTCTTTCAGCATCGGCAATTAAAGCAGCACCAATACGGCATTTCACAGAAAATGCAGGGTTACGGCTTTCCACTTTGGCTAAAACCGTTGCATCGCCAGAAATTAAACGGTTAATGCGTACCAATGGCGTGTTACCAATCGCTTCTGCATTATTGCTATATACGGCAATCCCTAAATTTGCTGGTGTTGAAAAAGCTGCATCTGTGGTCATGATTATTCCCTAAGTTATATCTATATAAACAAAATTTAAATTATCATACCTTTTTATAAAATTTTTGCCGATGTTTCACGAAAATTGTTTTATACAAAAATATGATTAGCTTTCAACAAAATGCGAATTAGAATAAAGAGATGACGACCTCAGTTTAATTGTCGATTTTCTCGGCACTTGGGTTTGAAATTCGCTATTTATTTTTTGACAATAGCAACACATAACAAAATGTAGGGAATGAAATGTCTAATAAACGTTACAGTCAGCTTTATCGTAATTTCACTAAAAAAATCTTAGATAAGATTGTGACGCCACAAGTATTAGGCACGACTGCAGAATTAGAACATCGTGTTGCACAAAGCTCTGAAAAAACACAATTTTGTTATGTGCTGCAAGATGCCTCTCTCAGCAATACCGTATTGATTGATCAGCAGACGCAATCTCGTGGTTTACCTTCTGTGTATGCGCCTTTAAACATTGCCGAGCATCAGGAAGACGATTCCATTTTGGTCTTGCGTGAGAAAAACCCACAGCACAGTGCTTATCACTACTCTGCTAAATTGATTCGACTCATTGAAACCTTAGAGCAACATCCTGAACATGATGTGTTGTTAGTTCCCGTAACTGTACTTTGGGGACGTTCACCCGAATACGAAGACTCTTGGTTTAAAGCATTATTTGCCGATGCATGGTCTACGCCAAACAAGCTTAAACAAACCATTAATATTTCGCTCTATTCACGTGATAACTACATCGAGTTTCATAAAGCAATTTCCTTACGTCAGCTTATTGAACAAGCCACACAACAACAACCACACTTATCGCCTGCGCACTTTATTGAGCAACATCTGGAACACAATTTTAATCAACACAAAGAAGCGATTTTAGGCCCAGACTTATCTGACCGCCGTAATTTGATTCATGCGTTGATGAAAAGTGAAGCAGTACAACAAGCTATTCGTAAAGAAAGTATCGAACAAAAAGTCAGTATGTTTGAAGCAGAAAACCGTGCTAAAAGCTATTTAACTGAAATTGTATCGGACTTTTCTTATTCGACTTTGCGTTTTGCTGAACTGGCACTGACCAAGCTTTGGACACAGCTCTATGATGGCATTGAAGTGCATCACTTTGACACGGTACGCGAACTCGCCAAAGACTATGAAATCGTCTATACCCCTTGTCATCGTAGCCACATCGACTATTTGTTGCTGTCTTATGTGATTTTTAATCGTGGCTTGATGGTGCCGCATATTGCAGCAGGTATTAATTTAAATTTACCAATTGTGGGTCAATTAATGCGTGGTGCAGGTGCGTATTTTATTCGCCGTACTTTCAGCGGCAATGAATTATACACCTCGGTATTTAAAGAATATTTACACAGTTTATTGTCACGCAACACCCCACTCGAATACTTCATTGAAGGTGGACGCTCACGTACAGGTTTATTGTTACCGCCGAAAAAAGGCATGTTGTCGATGACCATTCAAAGCCATTTACGCGGAGCAACCAAACCAATTGCATTTATTCCAACGTATTTTGGTTATGAAAAACTGATTGAAGGCACATCTTATTTAAATGAATTAAACGGCAAACCGAAAGAAGCCGAATCTTTATGGGGTATTTTAAACTCTGCCCGTAAAATTGAAAAAGTCTTTGGTCAGGTCTATGTCAACTTTGGCGAACCTGTATTTTTAGATGATGTTTTAACTGCCAACCAAGCACGCGATGTAAAACTGAACATAAATGATGAACTACCGACCTCTGTGATTCACACGGTAGATCATACTGCGCATGCAATCTTGGAAAATATCAATAAAGCGGTGGTGATTAACCCAATCGCCCTCATCTCTCTGATTTTATTAAATGCCGATCAGCATGCATTGAAACAAGATGAGCTGCTCGCCCGAATTGAACAATATCGACGTTTGCTCAAACAATTGTGCTACGACCCACGTATGATTATTACGGGTTTAAATCCACAAGAAATTATTGAATATGCGCTAAAACTTAAACAAGTTGAGCGTTATAACCAAGATGGTGTAGAACAGATTCGAGTCGCAGAAAGCCAAAAAATCTTATTGAGCTATTTTAGCAATAATATTTTGCACTGCTTTATTTTGCCTGCGTGTGTAGCATTAATTGTGCAGCAGTTTAATGAACAAAATTTAGCATTATCATGCTCAGATTTAATGCAAAAACTGCAGGCGATTTATCCATATTTGAAGCAAGAGTTTTTCTTGGCATGGACGGCGCAAGAACTTTCTCAAGAAATCGAAAAAATTGTGGCGTACTTTATTCAGCAAAATTGGGTTACAGAAGCAAATCTGCAATTACAGCCGAACCCAGCTACACAGCATGAACTCTATGCCTTAGCTGAACTGGCAAAACCAAGTTTAAATAATTTCGTATTGATTCAAGGGCTTTTGCAGCGTTATAGCGCACACATCCCTTTAAATCTGAAAGTTTTGGAAAAAATGACCAAAACCGTATTACAACGCGCTGCAGATTCTGCACAATTTAAGTCTGCATATTATTTTGATAGTGCCACCTTAAAAAGTTTTATCAGCAGTTTAGATCAGCAAGCCTTGTTGCAACACAATGCTGCGCAGATAAGCCTAGATGATACTTTTAGTGCCAAAATGTCTGAATACTTTGCTTGGTATAACCCAGAAATTCACGAGTTATTAGCTGCATCGAGTGAATTTAGTGAGAAAGAATTAAAAAGTTTTGAACAGGTGAAAAAATAGGTTTTATTGTAACTCAGCCACTTTTTTATCAATTTTTTGATTAGAATATCAGGCCATTATTTATGATTGGCTGATATCTTTTCTTAAATGATACTTGTTCTCATATATAAATAATGATTTATGTTATATAATTTATCTTCCACTCCCGCCTAATATATATTGGGTTAGCTGTAAATTAAGAGAATAAAACAATGAACGATGGTCTTGAAATCACATCAATGCGTGAATCTGCGGATACCGTTGTTGGAATTTTAAAATCTTTGGCGAATAGTGACCGTCTTTTAATTCTTTGTCATTTATCTCAACAAGAATTAAACGTATCGCAAATTGAAGAAATAACTCAAATTCATCAGCCTACTTTATCGCAACAATTAATGATGCTGCGTAAAAGTGATGTGGTGAATACCCGCCGTGATGGCAAGCAAATTTTTTATTCAATTAAAGATGAAAAAATGGTGCAGGTACTTAATACCCTATATGCACTTTATTGCCCGCAGGACTAAATGATAATGCCTGTATTATCAGGCATCACCATAAAACTTGAATACTCTCCTGCTATTTCAAAGACTTCTTAGCATTTTTTGTTCATAATATATCTAAATTTATGATTTAGATTTCAGTATGTCAGATTTCAATTCACGTTTGGCTCGTGTACTGCCTGCTTGGCAATGGCTGCGAAAATACAATGCAGAAACATTGAAATCTGATCTGCTGTCTGCGTTTATCGTCATTGCCATGCTTGTACCTCAAGGGATGGCTTATGCCATGCTTGCAGGTTTACCTCCTGTCATGGGTTTATACGCGAGCGTGATCCCCATGATCATGTACGCCTTGGTTGGTGGCAGTCCAACCTTGTCCATTGGCCCAGTCGCCATTATTTCCATGATGACCTTTGCGACGCTCAATCCATTATTTGAAGTCGGCTCGGCAGCTTATATTCAAGCAGCTTGTTTACTTGCCCTGATGGTCGGCATTATTTCACTACTTTTAGGTGTTTTTCGTTTCGGTTTTTTAATTCAACTCATTAGCCATCCTGTTATTAAAAGCTTCATTATTGCCTCTGCATTAATGATTGCGATTGGACAGCTTAAATTTCTTTTAGACATCCCCCTTAAAGCCAATAACTTACCCGAGTTCTTATACAGCTTTTGGCAATATGTGGGACAAACCCATCTTTATAGCGTGCTCTTGGGTGTTGCTGCCATTTTATTTCTAATTTACGCCCCTAAAATCATCAACAGTAATGCCATTCGTGAACGTGTTCGAGGGAATGGTTTTATCTTAAAAGCCTTGCCATTGGTATTGGTGATCGGTTCGATTGCTTTGGTTTATTCATTGCATTTGCAACAAGTCGGAATTAAAACTGTGGGAGAAATTCCTTCAGGATTCCCGCCTATTCATCTCCCTGAATGGAATACACAACTCGTTCTGCAGCTTCTTCCGGGCGCAGCCATGATTGCCATGATCAGTTTTGTAGAATCATTGTCTATTGCACAAGCCACCGCCTTACAACAGCGCAGTCACTTAAATAGCAATCAGGAACTCATTGCACTCGGTTTAGCCAATTTTGGCGCAGGTGTCAGCTCTTCTTTTCCCGTCACAGGCAGTTTGTCGCGTACCGTCGTGAATGCCGATGCAGGTGCAAAAACACCCATGGCAGGTGTGTTTACCTCCATTGTGATTGTTATTGTCAGTTTATACTTCACGGGATTTTTCCAAGATTTACCTCTGGCTGTTTTGGCTGCAACCATTATTGTTTCAATTTGGAAACTAGTCGAGTTTCAGTCTTTTAAAGAAACTTGGCGTTATTCCAAAGCCGATGGTCTAGCCATGTGGGTGACGTTCTTTGGCGTCATATTGATTGATATTTCGACAGGTTTAATTATTGGAATTGTGTCCACCTTTATTCTAATGTTGTGGCGTATTAGCCGACCACATATTGCGGTAATTGGTTTACTTGAAGGCACACAACATTTTCGTAATATTCAGCGGCATCAAGTGCGTACCGCGCCACACGTGCTATCCATGCGAATTGATGAAAATCTAACCTTTTTAAATGCCAATACTTTAAAAGGCTTTTTTATTAATCAAGTCAGCCAAAACCCTCAGTTAAAGCATGTAGTGGTGAATTGTTCGAGTATTAGCAGTATTGATTTAAGCGCACTCGAAATGCTGGAAGATTTAAATCTTGAACTAAAAAAATTGAATATTTGTCTGCATTTTTCTGAAATTAAAGGCCCGGTAATGGACAAATTACAACACTCAAAACTTTTGCAGCATTTAAATGGAAAAGTTTTTTTTTCACATTATTTAGCCATGCAAGAGCTTGCGCCTGAACTGACTTAAAGATCAAGAAATTGATCTTTAATTTTATCTTTAAAACTGGATGTTCAACACACATACTTTTTGATCAATGAGTACTTTTATCTTGCTGAAATTTAAACAGTTTAATAAATATCACTTTTAAAAATATAGACTTAACTTTTAAATCAAAATTATTTTTAAGCACATGGATATTTCAGTATAAAATAGCCGCTTTTCTTTTACCTTATTTTCGTATGTTTTCAGCTTTTTTGCGTTTGAGTTTAGTCTCCCGAATTATGATTGCAATTGTACTCGGTGTGGCTGTTGCAATTTTATTTCCAGAATCTGCGCCTTATTTAAGCCTTTTGGGTGATTTATTTATTAAAGCCCTAAAGTCTGTTGCGCCAATTTTAGTGTTTATTTTGGTCATGGCATCCATTGCCAATTTTAAAATTGGAAGTAGCAATGCTTATATCAAACCGATTATGCTGATGTATGCGATTGGTATGTTCTTGGCTGCGCTCAGTGCGGTCATTGCAAGCTCACTTTTCCCAAGTACATTATTTTTAGATGTTGCAACACAGTCAGAATTAACCCCGCCGGGCAGTCTTGCTGAAATTTTGAAAAATCTTTTACTTAGTTTTGTTGCTAACCCTGTAGTTGCCATTGCCGAAGCCAACTTTATTGGTATTTTGGCTTGGGCTGTGGCTTTAGGGATTGCCTTCCGCCATGCTACAGAGTCCACCAAAGCATTGTTGAATGATGCAGCCAATGCAGTCAATCGCGTTATTCGCTTGGTGATTAACTTTGCGCCTTTCGGTATTTTTGGCTTGGTTGCCGTGACATTTGCCGATGCAGGCTTGAGCACCTTAGCCAGTTATGCTCAATTATTGGCAGTCTTGTTAGGTACGATGTTCTTTGTCGCGTTGGTCATCAACCCAATCATGGTGGCATTTGTGACCCGCAGCAATCCTTATCCTTTAGTTTTTCAATGCTTACGCGAAAGTGGCATTACTGCTTTCTTTACCCGTAGTTCTGCAGCCAATATCCCTGTCAATTTAGACTTAGCCAAGCGTTTAGGCGTACAGGAATCAACCGCGAGTGTTGCAATTCCGTTAGGTGCAGTAATTAACATGGCAGGCGCATCGGTCACCATTACCGTTTTGACCTTAGCTGCGGTAAATACTTTAGGAATTTCTGTCGATTTTAGCACCATGCTGATTTTATCTGTGGTTGCAACGGTGTCGGCCTGTGGTGCTTCAGGCGTTGCGGGCGGCTCGTTACTGCTGATTCCTGTAGCGTGTGGCTTATTTGGTATTTCTTCAGATATTGCCATGCAAGTTGTTGCAATTGGTATGGTCATTAGCGTATTGCAAGATTCAACCGAAACTGCACTTAACTCATCTACCGATGTGCTATTTACTACTGCGGTTGACCGTGGTTTGAGTTAAGATACAATGCGTTAGGAAACTTACGCAATCATCCATTATGCCTTTTCAAACTTTACCCCTTTGGGTGCAATTTGGTGCTTTTTTTCTAGCCGTCAATGCTGGAATTATTAACGTACTCGGATTGGTGACCGTATTGCACCAGTCCGTTTCGCACATGACTGGTAACGTTAGTATCTTGGCGATGGCGCTAATCGACTGGAAACCAGAAGCCATGATTTTCTTGTTTCTGGTGATTTTGTGCTATGTGATTGGCTCATTTTATAGCGGCGTCATTTTAGGAAATAGCAATTTTCGCTTAGGGCGTCGTTATGGTTTGCCCATGAGTTTGGTGGCATTTTTTATTTTAATCTGCTGGGCATTATTGCCTTATTTCCCACGTTATGCCCTGCTTTGGGCATCGGTTGCCATGGGCATACAAAATGCCATGATCAGCTACTATAAAGGCACCATCATCCGCACCACACATTTATCTGGGGTATTGACCGATTTAGGCTTAGCTCTCGGTTATCGAGTGCGGGGCTTACAAGTTGAAAAAAGGCGTATTGTTTTACACCTACTGATTTTAATTGGTTTCTTTGTGGGTGGATTACTCGCTGCAGCCATTTATCCTACATTTAAACTGAATTCTTTTCTGGTACCTGCAGGACTCAGCCTAAGTTTGAGTTTGGTGTATTGGATTATTTATTTTCGCTATCGACATCTTCAACATTAAGTTTCGGAAATTATCATGGTTAAAAATGCACTACAGGCACAATTGCTCAAAGCGGGTTTAGTGGATAATAAAAAAGCAAAAAAACTGTCTAAACAAACCTTACACGAACAGCGCACAGGTGAAAGTAAAGATGCTGAAGTGAAAGCCAAAATTGCACAGGCACAGCAAGAAAAACTCGCCAAAGACCAAGCTATTGAGCAAGAAAAGAAAGCCGCTTTACAGGAAAAAGAACTGAAAGCAGCAATTATGCAAATGATTCAGCAGCATAAAATTCGTGATACCGATGGTGAAGTGGCTTATCAGTTTTTAGATGGCAAGATTAAAAAAGTGTATATCAATCAACAAATTTACAATGCACTCGTGGCAGGTAGTTTGGTGATTGCCAAAGAAAATGACAGTTATGCGTTCCTGCCTAAAGCTTTAGCTGAACGTATTAATAGCAAAATGGAAGGCTTTATTATTGTCAATAATGCCGAGAAAAATGAAGCCACGACAGATGAAGAAGATCCATACGCAGCCTATGTGATTCCAGATGATTTAATGTGGTAGATCACGCAAGTATTTATGCTAGGTATCTATTCAAAGCCAGTATCTGTACTGGCTTTTTTATTATGACTGCAACTTGATTGAAAACTTTCAGTAAAAACAAATAATTGAAATGTAGCAAAAAGTTACTCAGCCTTCAAATTTAAACTTTAGTCGATACACTATCTAACAATTTCATACATCAATGAAGAATTAAGGTGAATTGCAGGCCAAAATTCTAAGTGCCGTGCAGACGAAAATCAGCAACCTTAAAGCGAGGACCTTTTGCAAGAATTTAATTTTATTCAAAATATTCAGGAATGGTATAACCAATACCCTTGGTTAGAAATGCTGACCTCACTCAGTATTGTGATTCTACTGGCAATTTTAGCCAACTTTATTGCCAAGCAAATTGTAGTGCGCGGGATTCGCAAACTGATTTCTAAAATGACCTTTGCCAATAGTGAAATTATTTCACAGCATAGTGTCATCCGACGTATTGCCAACATTGTCCCAGCTGTCGTGATTATGAACGGCATCACCACCGTACCGCATTTGTCAGATAAAGTAGAAAGCTTTGTGCAAATGGGTGCGCAAGCCTTTATATTCCTGACCATTGCATTGGCAATTTCTGAATTTTTAAATATTTTTAACCTGTTCTATCAACGCAACCCTAAGTCACGCAACAAGCCAATTAAGGGCTATTTGCAGTTAGTTAAACTCATTATTTATGTGGTCTGTGCCCTCATGATTTTAGGCACTTTCCTGAAAAAAGATGTGTTTACCTTACTCGCAGGTTTTGGTGCGATGGCTGCTGTTTTGATGTTGGTTTTCCAAAATACCATTTTATCTCTAGTGGCTTCGGTACAAATTTCTTCCTACGATATGGTACGGATTGGTGACTGGATTGAAATGCCTTCTTTAAATGCCGATGGTGATGTCATTGATATGTCATTACATACAGTCACCGTGCAAAACTGGGATAAAACCCTGACCACTATTCCAACCAATAAACTCATTACCGATACCTTTAAAAACTGGCGTGGCATGCAGGAAGCTGGTGCCCGACGTATTAAACGTGCCATTTTAATTGATCAAAGTTCTGTGCACTTTATGACTGAACATGAACAAAGCAAACTTAAAGAGTTTTTGTTATTGGATCAATATTTACATAGCAAAAATGAAGAAATTGAGCAGTTTAATCAGCAGTTAGCAAATCAATCACAATACAACCAACGCCGTTTAACCAATTTAGGGACGTTCCGCGCCTATGTTGAGTTTTATCTGAAACAACATCCAGGTATTAATCAATCTCAGTCATTGATTATTCGTCAACTACAGCCAAGCAGTGAAGGTTTACCACTAGAAATTTATGCCTTTACCAAAACCACTGCATGGAAAGAATATGAAAGTATTCAATCCGATATTTTTGATCATTTGCTGGCAATTATTCCGGAGTTTGGCTTAAAAGTGTATCAAGCCCCATCGGGTTCAGATTTAAAGCAAATTGCTGCACCATTTAAAGCAAGTTCTGTCCAAAGTCTAAATCCTTTAGAAATTGACGAGGCATAATTATGGATTTATTGCTGAGCCATGTGTCGCAAAATGCTTGCATGGCTCAGTAGCCGTTTTTATTTTCAGCAAGACGATAAAATTTTCATTAAATTAAAATGCACTCGTACACTCGTATATGAATAAGAGAAAATAAAGTCTTATTTGTAAGAGCTTTGTTGAAACAAATATCTAACACTATGTTTTAATTATATTTAAATTTCCTCAAACCTTTAAATCACAGCTTGCTCCAAATTTATGTAATAAGGTCATTGCCGGTTGAAAAAGTCTAATGATTCTAAGAATTCACCTAACTTTTCAACTCACTAAAATGTGTCGCTCTTGTTAATTGATTCTGGATTCGAAAAATGATCATCAATAATTCGTCTAATGAAAGATTGAAATTCACTACTTTTGTGCTTTAGCGCTCTAGATGATCAATACACGCGCTACAGGATGAGGGGTACGAGTTTATAAAAGATCTCTAATAGACCAAATAATGAAAAGTTTAAGGCAGGACGCGGTACAACGTCGCAAAACATTGTTCTGCTTTTTCATTACTACAGAAATTAATGGTGTGCGCATTTTTCCATTTTACAAAATATTGTGAAATGTCCCCTGTTTGGTCTTCCTGATATCCAGAACAATCCACTTCATTATTGTCATATTTAACTTGCAAAATTAAAGCCGGTAACGAATTTGCAGGGTCTTGTGAAGGTTGATAATCATATACACCTGCAGACCATTCTTGACCGCTTTTAATCACCACATCGCTATTACTTTTAAAGTTGTAATATTCAATACATTTACGATTATTTGGGATTTGCATGCCCCACAGCCCCACAATTTCTGGACGGGTCACCACACGAAATTTATTGGTCGTTTCTGCTGCTACTGGCGTTAACTTGGCTGAATCTATTGTTGTATTTTCATTCGCAATCGCGCAGACAGAACATAAGCTTAAAACTGTGGTTAGATATATTTTTTTCATACATTTATTTAAAGATATAAACCGTTTAGACAACTTAGCATATTTTTAATCCAAATCTGCAAGCATAAACATAAGACAACAATTTTATTTAGCGAAAATGTGACTTAGTTTACATTTAATCGACTTTGTAGGTAATGGTTATTTGATATGATCGCCTTTCTGTTGTGAACGTCACACTCATTCAAGTTTTTTTCTTAATTATCAACCCATTGCAAAAGTGAGTTTAGTACTTGCAAAACTTTAGCATACCGCAAACTATATCTTCGACTCAAAAGCAAATATTTGCCTTTGGACTGCTAGCCGTTGTGGTATTTTTTTCTTGTTTATTGGGTATTTTTACTCGCCCACTTAGCTACTTTTCTTTTTTTTGGCCAAGCAACGCCCTCTTGTTGGGGCTACTCATTCGCTTTCCATCTTTAAAAAGTTTTGGTGGAATTTTGGGTGCTTTTTTTGGCTATATGGGCGCCGATTTGGTCACAGACAATACTTTCCTGATGACGCTAGGTTTAACGCTTTCCAACTTTGTAGCTGTTTTTAGTGGGTTGTTTTTCTTTAATTTTGCCCGCGCTAAACTTCCAGCGAGCAATAATAATGTGTCAGAGCTATATCCACATATTATTGCTGTAACTTTAGGCTGTTTCTTTGGGGCTTTATTTGCCATTCTTCTGCTGCCAAATTTGCCGCACACCTTTATGTTAAAAGAAAATCGTTGGATTGATTTTTTTACTTGGTGGTCTGGTGAAATTTTAAATGCGGTAATTGTCTTACCTTTAATTTTGGCTGCCCCAGGCTGGTCTAAATTCAAAAAACTTATAAATAATCAATATGCTAAAGAAACTCAAATTCAGGATATCTTGCCCTTTTTTGCATTACTGATCTCTATCGCCTGCACCCATATTTTTTATGGACCAGGTGCATTGTTGTATCCATTGGCTGCATTAATTTGGGCAGCTGCCAGCTATCAACTTTTTAATTTGGCACTGATTAATAGCTTGGTCTGTTTAACTCTGTATCACAGCGTCACAGGCTTGTTTATAGATCAAGTGAATTCGAGTTATTTAACCACCATTATTTCTATTCGTGTGGGTTTAATTATTTTAGGTCTTGCCACGTTAATTTTATGTGTGATTAGCCAAAACCGAAATCAGTTGTATAGAGAAGTATTGTATTTGGCAAATCATGACAGTTTAACCGAAACACTGAACCGCCGTAGTTTTACTCAGTTAAGTGAAAAAGCTTTAAAGCATAAAAACAATCATTCATTGTCTTTAATTATGTTAGATATCGACGATTTTAAAAAAATGAATGATCAATATGGGCATTATGTCGGTGACCGTGCTTTGCAACATCTCTCTAACATCGTTAAAAGCAATTTACGTGATCACGATTTATTTTGTCGCACTGGTGGTGAAGAGTTCATTATTTTGCTGAACAATAATAACTTAAATAAAACTCAACGCATTGCAGAACGTATTCGTATGTGTATTGAACATCAAGCGTTAAATTTAGAAAACCTTGAACCCATTCATTTTACAGTAAGCATGGGCGTGTCACATACACACTTACCCACCAATCTCCCTTTACAAGATTTAATTATTCAGGCAGATCAGGCGCTATATCAGGCAAAAATGCAAGGTCGTAATCGGGTCATTCTTGCTTCTTAAACAAAAATAGCATACAACATCAATTTGACAATACAGATTTTCAGGATTGAAATGAAACTTGCAGAATACCTCCAATATGATGCTTTAGGCTTGGCAGAGCTCGTTGCCAAAAAGGATGTTCAGGCCTCAGAATTATTAGATATTGCGTTACAACGTGCTGAACAAACCAATCCACAATTAAATGCCATTATTATTCCTATGCATGAACATGCACGGCAGCGCACACAAACAAAATTAACAGGCCCATTTGCAGGTGTGCCCTTTTTAGTCAAAGACTTATTTCAACAATATGCAGGCTATCCGACTTCATTTGGTTGTCAGGGTTTAAAACGTGCGCATCATCTTGCAGAACAAAATGCAGAAATTGTAAATCGTTGGGAAAATAGCGGAATCGTTACCTTTGGACGTACCAACACGCCTGAATTTGGGATTAAAGGGATAACCGAGCCAGATGCTTGGGGTGCATGTAAAAATCCATGGAATTTGAAACACAATAGTGGTGGTTCTTCTGGTGGTTCTGCGTCTGCAGTTGCGGCAGGTATTGTGCCGATTGCAGGGGCAAGTGATGGCGGTGGTTCAATTCGTATTCCTGCGTCTTACTGTGGTTTGTTTGGTTTAAAACCAAGTCGTGGACGCACCCCGTGGGGGCCACAACTCAGTGAAGCCATGCATGGTGCAGCGATGCAACATATTTTAAGTAAAAGTGTACGTGACAGTGCGGCAATGCTCGATGCAACGCATGGCGCAGATGGTCATTCACTTTTCAAAATTGAAGCTCCTGAACGCAGTTATTTAGATGCAATTCAGCAAGCGCCAAAAAAATTAAGAATCGCATATTCGACCCAATCTCCGATTGGTACAGCTGTTTCACAAGATGCGATCAATGCCATTCAAAAAACCGTACAGCTTTTAGAATCTTTAGGGCATGAAGTTGTTGAAGACCGTCCGGCTATTGATGGTATGCAATTGGCCAAAGATTTTATTACCACATGGTTTAGCCAATTTGCTTATTTAATTGCTGAAATTCAAACTCGCCTGCCAAATCATTCCGATAATTTTGAGCTCGACTCTTTGGCTTTGGCTGCCTTTGGCGCAAAAACCACGTCAGTAGATTACATTCGTAATTTGAATAATTGGGGGGTATATGTCGCGCAAATGAATCAATTCTTTGAGCGTTATGATTTATACCTCATCCCTGCAACTGCCTCAGTTGCACCAAAAAATGGCGAAGTTAAAACTCCTGCATGGCAAAAACCAATTTTAAAAACACTATTACATGCAGGTAAAGCACATTGGTTAGCGCAAGGTAAATTGGTCGATCGCATTGTCAAAGAAAACCTAAAATGGGTGCCATTTACTCAACTTGCCAATATTACTGGGCTGCCAGCAATGTCTGTGCCATTGTATTGGAATAAAGATAACTTACCATTGGGTTCGCAGTTTATTGCGCCTTTTGCACGTGAAGATGTGCTTTTACAACTGGCTGCACAACTTGAAACGGCTCAACCGTGGTGGCATCAATACGCTAAAATCCGTATTTGATGTAGCAATGAGTAAGAAGCAAGCAAACTATGCTAATCCAACGTTGCTTGCTTCTATTTTTGATAAAAGAACGGTATCACTGCAAAATCACCAATCTAGGCTTTCGTATCGCTCGACATTAACTGCGATTCTAATTGCTTTGGCAATCCCCAAATAAAACACAGACCAATCAGTGTAGATAATCCTGCAAAAATAAAAATCCATTCGCCTGAAACAATATCCCAATAATGCCCTGCCAAAATACTCCCCAGTGCAACCCCTAACCCCCACATGGTACTGTAAAGTGCTTGCCCGCGACCTTGTTGCCCTGCAGAAAAGTTTTGAAAAATCACCCGCATGGCAATGATATGAAATAAGCCAAAACTAAAGGCATGAACACTTTGTGCAAAAAATTGCGCAAAAAATATGGATGGAAATAAACCGACAATTACCCAGCGTAAGCCTGTCAAAATTAAACATACTGCAACCAGTGAACGCCAAGACCAACGCTTTAAAAACAAACTTGCGTAGGCAAACATAATAATTTCAGCAATCACTCCGACAGACCACAAGAAACCGATCTGACTTGTGCTAAAGCCTGCCTGACTTAAAAAATTACTGTAGAAACTATAAAATGGCGCATGCGAAAACAGTAAAATCAATTCAATTATAAAAAATGAATAGACTACTGGGCGCTTTAAAATAGGCAATAAGGGTTCAAGTTGTTTTTGTGCAATGGGTGCGGAGCTTGGTTCTTGAATACTGAATGACCATAGAAATGCCAGTAAAGAAATACTGAGTAGCAACATCGGTAACATGGAGATTGGTATAATTTCCAAAATAGCACCTATGCCAAAAACCCCGACAATAAAACCTATAGAGCCCCATTTACGCACTTTGCCATAGAGTTCCGCACGTTTCTCGCCCAACCAAAACAAAGTCACGCCTTCAAATTGTGCCAAAATTGCGTTTTGGAAAAAGCTAAAAATTAGCATGAGTAATGCAACAGACTGAAAGCTATTCGGAACAATAAAAATCAGTAACCAAATACTGGCTTCCATCCAAGTTGCGATGCGCACCAAAAGCATCCGTTTGCCTGATTTATCGGCAATCCATCCCCAAATAAAAGGCGCGAAAAAGCGCGTTAAAATGGCAATAGAAGATAAAACACCAATTTCCTGATAATTAAAGCCCTGATCTTCTAAATACAGGCTCCAAAAAGGCAAAAACGTCCCAACAATTGCGTAGTAGAAAAAGTAGAATCCACCTAAGCGTGTCGATATATTCAAGGCTTGCATCAATGTGTATTTCCTTGATTTTTCAAACACATAAATAAGTGCATTATCTGACCTGATCTAAAATTTTATGACAACCGATATATTAATACTGTAGTCCTTTAATTTTGAGTGATTGGCTGATTAAAACGCAAAACCCTGAAAATCAGAGCAAAATTTCAGGGTAATATTGAGAAAATTTCTTAAAATTTTTAGCCGCAAGAAGCTTGTATAATAATTTTAGTTTTCGGATCGACCACCACAGTGACTCGATTCATACGATAATCCATTGTTACAGGCTGACCTGGTGCAACCATTCTCACAATTTCAGCTCGGGTAAGCGCTTTAATTTGTGTTTCAGTCAAACCTGTTTTACCAACTAACTGCGCAGCAGATTCTGGGACACAATTTTGCATGGTCTGTGGCACCTGAGTTTGTTCATTGATAGGCTGATTACTACACGCAGCTAAAGTTGCCACACTTAAAACAGCCAAAACACTATATGACTTTTTCATGTTGATACTCGTTTTTAATTTCTTCAAACCAACTCAAAATAACATAACTGATTAAATATGCAGTAAATTTACTGAATAAAACTGTGATGATAGTTTTATTGATCAAAATAAATTAGATGTAAGTTTGGATTAAGTTTAATTCTCAATCACACTTAAACTCAGTTTCATCCAATCAATTGCCTGTTGGCGACGCTCTTCTAAAGCATTCCATAGCGTATCTTGCGATAATATAGAATATTCCCCTTCGCGGCAGCTAAGTTCAGGCGCATTTTCATAGTCCTCAAGCCATTGTTCACTTTGATAATAGGCCTGTAATTCTTGCCAGAGCTTTTCTGCAGCTTGCCATTTTTGCTGCGCTTCTCTCATCTGTCGATGTAAATCATGCCATTGCTCATATTGTTGCTGTAAAACCTGAGCATCGTACATTTTATTTTTACTCATAGCTGAAATTCAAAAATTAAGATGACATGAGCGTACAATAATTCAAGATCAAGGAATGTGAGTGTATGTAGGTTTTATTTAAAGAAACATATATTGCTATATTTTTTTGCATTAATTTTAAAGAAGACAATTCCTGATTTATTTAGTCAACTTTAGCTTCATTACTTTCAGTAAAATTTAGTATAAAAGTGTAATTCCATCTTTTTATCAAAAGTTAAAGTCATTAGTATAAGTTTGCTTCAATTTTATAGAAAAGGTACAAAAATGAAATATATTTTAGGGGCAACATTACTTGCATTCGGTTTAATGGGATGTAACTCAAATTCAAATAATGAAGTGAGCCAAGAAAAAGTACAAAGTAATGCACCTGCAGAAACACAAGTTATTTATTTTAATGGCCCACAAGATTTAACCATTGAATTAAAATCTTCAGATAATTTTGAAACTGCAGAAATGGTAGATAATTCAGACACAGTTTATCATTTAAAACGTACTGTATCTGGTAGCGGTATTTTACTGAGCAATGATGATGGTGTATCTATTCACTTTAAAGGTGGTGAAGGAGTACTTGAGTTAGTCAAAGATCAGCCTATTAATATTACTGAATTTAAAAAATAGATTTTTTGCTGATTTTAGGCATACATAAGGACGAAAGTAATAATACTAACCTGAGTTCGATATAAAAAAAGAGTAGAAAAAAAGCCCTGTATTTGTAACATATTGGTTCTCAAGACAAAATGTGATAAAACAAGGCTTTTCAATGGATCATATTACCGAATTATTTTGTATTTTGGATGATTTCTGCAAAAAATTTAATGAATCTTTAGAGAAAGCTTTAATTTCTGATCAAAAAACTAGGTTGAAAAAGTCAGCTTTAAGCTTGTCTGAAGCAATGACCATTGTCATTTTATTTCATCAATCTGGGTTTAGATTCTTTAAATATTTTTATTGCCAAATGATCGTTCCATTCTGGAAATCTGCTTTTCCTAAACTGCTTAGCTACAACCGATTTATTGAAATCATGCCCCGTTGTTTGCAAGCGCTGAGTAGTTTCTTCCATCAAGTGAAAGGAAAAGATACGGGAATCAGTATCATTGACTTCACTAAATTGGTGGTTTGCCATAATCTTCGGATTAAAAGACATCGTGTATTTAAAGGTTTGGCTGGTCGAGGAAAAAGTAGTACGGGGTGGTTTTATGGTTTTAAATTACATTTGGTTATCAATAATTTGGGGGAAATTATTAAACTCAAACTGACATCTGGAAATGTTCATGATGTTGCTCTATTGGACTCTTTAACTCAAGATTTAAAAGGGATCCTACTCGGAGACAAAGGCTATTTGAGCAAAGCCAAAGCCGAAGCTTTAGCAGCAAGAGGACTGAAAATATTGACCCCATCACGTCGAAATATGAAAAACAAACCTATCCAAACAGAAGAAGAAAAACAATTGCTTTGCAGAAGAGGATTGATCGAAACAGTGAATGATCAATTAAAAAATTTACATCAACTTGAACATTCACGTCATCGTTCGGTAAATAACTTCATGGTGAATATCATGGCTGCTGTAGTGGCTTATTGTTTGAATCCCAATAAGCCAACTTTCCAAAATATGCTAAAAGGCTAAATGGATTTCATCGAACTCAGGTTAATACTATTGGTAATTACATAGTCGAAGGCACCAAGCCATCAACTAAAGATAAAGTTATTAATGTTGAAACACAATATTATGAAAATCCAGGACATCATGACTTGAAAGATGGAAATATGCCTTATAACTCTACTAAAGCAATAATTCCTGACAATCATGTAAAATTATGGGAAAACAGTGTAAAAATTGATAGTGATCCAAAAAATAGATGGGCAATTGAAAATAAAGATGGGAAGGTCATTTATCATAGGTTTCAAGATGATGGTAATGGCAATTTCCATTGGAATGGTTCGACAAAAGGTATTACGTCCTCAGGAAAGGAACGAAATATCAAGATTTCTGATGTCCCTTCTGACTTGATAAAAATGGTAGATAGCAAATGAATAGAATTGGAAACGATCAAGTTTTTATAGAGTTTGATGGAAATTATCAGAATAGTAATTTCATCCCATTGCGTTTATGTATTGAGGGGGAGTATCTAGGAACTTTAGACTCTCCTACTTATGTGACTAGCTTTATAAATTCACTAAAAAACTTACTAAATGATAATTACTATTATAACCCGAATTACGGATAAGAAAAGCCCTTGAAAAAAAGGTAGTTAGAGCCATTTAGAAAGTTACGACACAACCCAAAGGCTCTAACTACCATGTACGATTTTACAGAAATTTTTTGTATTGTTGATGATTTTTTCAAAAAATTTGAACCCATCTATTGGCAATTTCTCAAGCAAGAAAACAAACGTCAACGTATCAGACAAGCAACGCTATCTTT
>NZ_VPCW01000020.1:0-40588 GCF_013418015.1 Acinetobacter sp. YH12211 | reverse complement strand
GTGATCTTGCTTAGATCGTAACGTCTGTGATTTTTTGGGGTTCTATCTGCGACTAAAGTGCCTTCCTCATCCCATCTTCTTAGGGTTTGGATGGAAACACCCAGTGTTTTAGCTGCAACGCCAATACTAACATATCTACTCATTTGTATATAATAATATAGAAATAGGCAGATTTCAACTAGCAGTTATTAACCCTAAATCAATTTCAAAAAAAGTGCTGCACATTGCAGCACTTTTTGATTGCATCTTTTTATTTTGCAGTGCTGCTTGCAGAAGTCATCACAGTTTTTTGTGCCGCTAAATACTGTGCTTCCGCAGGTTGTTTTTCAATACGTTGTTCTTCTGGAAAACTCAGACTATGCACAATTTCAGTCGCTGCAACACTCGACCATGAACACCCTAAACTCATTAGACCTAACCCAATCAGCATCCACTTATTCATTTTCACTTTCCTCAATCTCTCATTTTTACAGCAGTCCGTTGTGCTCAATACATTAGGGTCTGTTGACAATTCGTCTATGTTTGCGGCATGAGAGATATATCTCGCAAGGTTTTTTAGCTGATATAAGGCATGGGACAGGAAATTTAGTCATTCTAAATGACTGGCACATAACGCAATAGCAGCAAAAAATATGCTCGCCCCGAAAGGCTGTGGCTAAAACTTTCTCAGATTGCGTTATGAAACTTAGCAATAATCTCGCTATTCCTTGCGTTTCATGCCTGATCTGCTCAGTTTTAGCCTACAGCGCAAGCCATTTATGAAATGTCAACAGACCCTAGCCTGCAAAAAAAATGCTGCGTGAACCGTGACAGAAAACTCTGCTTTTAAAGCGGTTATTAGACGTGAAAAGAGAAAAACTGAATATCACTGCAAATGGTGATTTTAGGTGAAAAGTGAACTTATTTTTTAGCACGCTCAATGCTACATAAGCCAATCGAATTCAAGTACAAAAGATAAAAGCGTAAAACGATATCCACATTTTACGCTTCATCTTAATTAAAGAAAGAATCTCACATGCCCTGTAATTTTTTTACCATTTCACCTAGGCGTTGTCCTTGCGCTTCACAAAGGATTTTTTCATCCTGACTCAAAGCCTGATCGTGGCGCGGGCCGCTCACATGCGTTGCACCATACGGCGTACCGCCCGTTTTGGTATTTGATAAAGCAGGATGCGCATTATGCAATCCCATAATCATCATTCCGTGGTGAAACAATGGCGGCAACATGGTCAATAAGGTACTTTCCTGTCCACCATGCATCGAACCCGATGAGGTAAAAACGCAGGCAGGTTTATTGTGCAATGCGCCATTCAGCCACAGACTAGTGGTTTGATCCCAGAAATATTTCATTTCAGATGCCATATTGCCAAAACGTGTAGGTGAACCTAAAGCCAAACCTGCACAATTGGCCAAGTCATCCAAAGTACAATAAATATCACCTTCGGCAGGAATACTTGGCTCGGCTTGTTGCACCACGGTCGAGATATTTGGCACAGTTCTAATTTTAACGGGCATGCCACTAGCCTCTACCCCGTTGGCAATTAAATGTGCCATTTCTTTGGTAGAACCATATTTACTAAAGTACAAAACCAGAATATATGCTTGCATCATGCTAAGAAATCAGACTAAAAATGAAAACTATACGGTATTTTGCTGCTTTTTTGGTTAAGCTTAACCATGAAAACAGATAAAGATGATTAAAAAAGTTGAGACAGCCACTGTATGATCGTTGAGTATTTAAAGAAACTGCCTTTTTATGACAAACAATGGTTTCAATTTGTCTTATTTGTGCTGCGTCGCTTTGAAGCAGATCGCTGCCGTGAACAAGCAGGCTCTTTAACCTACACTACCCTGTTTGCCGTTGTACCTATGCTCACCGTATTTTTGGTGATCATCTCATCCATTAAGGCACTCGAACCTGCACGGCAACAATTACAACAACTGATTTACAGCAACTTTTTACCTAAAACCACCATCGCCTTTGATAAAGCCTTAAATGCCTTTACCGACAAATCTAGCAACTTAACCGTCATCGGGATTTTGTTTTTATTCGTGACCACGGTGATGATGCTGACCAGTATTGAAACTGTGTTTAACCGAATTTGGCGGGTTAAGGAAACCCGTGGCGGCATTATGGGTTTTATGCGTTACTGGACCATTATCTCATTAGGCCCTATTTTACTGGGCAGTGCTTTTGTCATTTCCTCAACTTTGGCATCTATGAATGTGCTGAGTAATAACTTTGCAGGTTATGAACTCAATGGCGCATTTATTTTATGGCTGATTTCATTTGCCCTAACCATTTTAGGTTTTTTTATTCTGAATTGGACCATTCCCAACCGCAGTGTACCTATTAAAGCCGCATTAATTGCGGGGGTTTTCAGTGCTGTTGTATTTGAATTTTTGAAAAACCTGTTTGGTTTTATTATGTCCAACTTCACCAGTTATGAAATTATTTATGGTGCTTTTGCTGCCGTACCTATTTTCTTACTGTGGATTTTCCTGTCTTGGAATATTGTGCTGTTAGGTGTTGAAATTAGTTATGCCTTGACCGCTTTTGAAGCCAGTCGCGAAAAAAAATGCCATCCGCTGCTCATGCTATTGGACTTACTGGAATTGTTTTACAAAAAACAAATGCGCGGAGAAAGTGTCACTGAAGCTGAAGCCTTAGATGTATTGGGACGTAATGAAATTGGGCGCTGGCCGTCTTATGTGCTGATGCTAGAACAACAAAATTTAATTAAACGTACTGAAAATGATGAATTTGTTTTGGTGCGCAATTTATCTCAGGTAGATTTTTGGAGTTTTTATTCACAGCTACCGTATTCATTGCCACGTCGTCAGGACTTGGCCAATGTCTATCCTGATGATGAATGGATGCAAAAACTTGGCCCCGTACTCAGTGAAACCGATGACTATTTGGCTGCCAAATTGTCGATTCCGCTCTCTAAGATTTTTGAAGAAAAATAATCTTGTACGCGCTCGCTAGATTTTAAATATCACCCATCTTCAAATTTAAACCCGTATTGAGCTACTAGGTTATTTGAAGATGATTTTTACATGACAACATTGCTGATGTTGAGTCTTGCTCAAGTTCATGGAAAAGCTGCAAATACTTATTTTCTTTTTAGTACTTGGGTTTTATGTTTAAACCAACATTGAGCATTCACCATCAACACCCCCAGCATGACCAAAACAGCCCCAATCATAAAACTTTGGCTCAAGCTTTCATTCAACAACCATACACCAAACAATACGCCAAATAATGGCGTTAAAAATGAAAACACGCCTAAACTGGATGCTAAATATTGTTTCAGCAACCAAAACCAAGCGAGATAGCTAATAAACGAAATCAATACCGCATGAAAAATCAAACTGCCTATGGCTAAGGCTGTCCAATGAATTTCAGCCTGTCCCATCCACCATGCCATCGGCAGTAAAATCAAAAAACCACCCATCAATTGGTAAAACAAAGTTTGTGTTGCAGGGGCTTCCGATAAACGACTTAGACGTACCGCAACAGTTGTGGCTGCCCAAAGTATGCCTGCACTCAGCGCAAGTAAATCGCCAAAAAGCATCTGGCTGAAGTTTTGGTGGCTCTCTTGTTGCACAGTATCACGCCATAAAAAAGTCACCGCTATGCCAGCAAAAGACAACAGAATCCCGCCCCATTGCAAGCGAGATAAACGCTCTGCAGGTAGTTTCCAATGCAACGCTAAAGCCACAAAAATAGGCGCGGTATATAGTAAAACCACCACATGCGACGCAGAAGTATATTGAATCGCCTGCCCTAACATAAAAAATTCTGCGGCAAATAAAATACCCACCAATATGCCTGCAGGCAGATATTCAGTCGAAGCCCATTGTGTATTTCTTGCAAGCAATAACAAAGGCAACACCATCACAGCAGACAAGCCTGAACGCAGTGCCAATTGCATCAAGGGTGAAATATCTGCTGCAGCAACTTTTAGCACCACTTGTTGCAAACCCCAAAAAACACACAAAATTAGCATCATACTGCTGGCTTTTGCATCAAGTGCTTGGCGTGAACTCATGGCTGAACCTGATCTGAGATAAAAAATAGACTTTAAAGTAAGCAGCGGACTCAACCTACATCTTTTGGATATTCAACATCATTGAGTACTTGAGGAGTTTTGGCATTATGCGCGACTTTGCATAAAAAAAGCGACCTAAATAGATCGCTAATTTTTAAGGATTAACTTAATCATCTGTTGCGAAAGCAATATCACTGAGTCCGGCTTCACTCGCACGTGACATCACTTGCGCCACAGTATCATAACGCGCATCTTTATCTGCTCTTAACACCACGGTTGGCTGTTGAGCTTGCTGACTAGCATCATTAAAGCGGGTTTGCAACTCATCTAAACTAATGATTTGATCATCCCACGCCACTTCACCATTGGCATTGATACTGACCTGAATTTGCTCAGGCGGTAAATCAACAATTTCTGCGCTGGTTTGCGGTAAGGTTAATGGTATAGATGGGTTGGCAACGGTCGCTGTCACCAAAAAGATGATCATCAATACCAACATAATGTCGATCAGGGGAATAAGGTTCATCTCATTCATGCCTGAATCGTTGTCTTCACCCAATTGAAAAGCCATTAAACCTGACCTCCCACTAAACTTTGTTGTGTTGCATTCACTTCAGTTCTTTGAACAGAAGAATCTTGTTGCAACATGGTGTCAATCAACAAACTATGTGCATGATCTTGCAAATTTGTAGATAAGGTACGGTTCACACGCGAACAAATGTTGTAAGCAATCACGGCAGGAATCGCCACCGCCAAACCGAAGCCCGTCATAATCAACGCTTCACCAACAGGCGTTGCCACTTGAGCCAATCCCGCCTGACCGCTTTTTCCAACCGCAACGAGTGCATGGAAAATACCCCAAACTGTACCAAACAAACCCACAAACGGTGCTAATGACGCAATTGTACCCAGTACCGATACGCCTTTTTCTGCCGATGCTTTTTCTACCGAAATTTGACGCAATAAGGCTTGCTCAGCAACCGCTTTACGCTGCTCAAAATTTAAGGGCACCAGTTTTGCTTTAAGCTGATTTAAAGCCTGTGACAGTTGAGCATAAGCTTGTTGCTTCAATTGGCGCGTGCCTATCAAACGTAATGCGAAGATGGTCCATGTCGCAATCGACATCGCCAATAACACGAAATACAGCGTTTTGCTGACTGCATCTGCGTGTTGCCAATAGACGGAAAAGTTCATACTCGAACTCCTGTTGAAGGTTAGCCGTTAGGGTTCAATGTCAATTCAAAAGGCTGCTCAGCACGAATTGGATAAGCCACGCCATTTTCTTTGTACGGTTTGAATTTTGCACTACGCACTGCGCGTAAAATCTTTTGATCTAAAGCAGGTACACCACTAGAACGCGTAATTTGAGCATCGGTGATCACGCCTTTTTCATTGGCTTCAATCCGAACCACCACGTTACGGGTTTCTCCCTGTAAATCACGATTGGTATAAGAAGGTTTTGGAGAACGACTCCATTGCACGCCTGAGCCGCCAATCGACACTGTTTTTGGAGCAGAAGGTGCGACAGGAGCAGGTGCTGGCGCAACAGGTGCAACTGTCGGTTTCGGTGCAGGCTGTACCACTTTAGTTTCAGTCACCGTTGCTACAGGTGCAGGTTGCACCACACGTTCGACTGGTTTTTCTACGGGCTTCGCCACGGGTTTAGGGGCTTCTGCTTTTTTAACTTGCTGTACTTTTTCTACTTTTTTCGGTGGCGGTGGCAACGGTTTTTCTACCACAGGCACTTCTTTTACAGGCTGAGGCTTGGGTTTTTCAGGCTGTGGTTCAGCCTTAGGTTGCGGTGGCAACGGTTTAGGCTGTTCTTGAATTTTTACAAAGCGTACTTTTAAAGGTTCTTTTTCTATGGGCTTTAAGGTCGGAGTTTGCATTTGCCCCAATGCCCACAACACACCGACATGACCTAATGCAACCACAGCTAAAGCCGTCACAACTTTCTTTTTCATGGCATTGGGCATTTGTAGCATAGCGTTGGGAGATTGGTTCATTAAAGTCAGCGACCTTCAAAAGCAATTGCCAAACCATCACAATTCCGAACGATCAAACTGATCGGTTAGCACAATTAAAGTAACGCAATAATAAATGAGAAGTGTTTTCATTTGCAACTATTTTTTAATAACAAACGTGAATCATCCAATAAATTTGCTATTTTAAAAACAGTTTAAATAAATGTTATAACATTACAATTTTAGCATAAAAAAACATGCCATGTCGGCATGTTTTAATTCGATTTTTAGATAGCTTTTACCCTATTGAAATACAACAGTTTTGTTGCCATCTACAATAATACGGTCTTCCAAATGCCATTTAACTGCACGTGCCAGTACATTACGTTCCACATCCTGACCCAATTCACGCAGTTGATCTACCGTAAAGTCGTGGTTTACACGCTCTACATCTTGCTCAATGATCGGACCTTGATCTAGGTCTGCTGTTACATAGTGTGCAGTTGCACCAATCAGTTTTACGCCTTTTTCATAAGCTTGTTTATATGGATTTGCGCCCACGAAAGCAGGCAGGAATGAATGGTGAATATTGATCACTTTCATTTCCCACTTAGAGACAAAGTCTTCATCCAAAATTTGCATATAACGCGCCAATACCAACAAATCATTGCCTTGCATCAATTCATCAATTTTAGCGTAAGCTTCACGTTTATTTTCTTTATTAACAGGCACTACTTCAAACGGAATACCAAAGTTTTCTACCGCTTCACGCAAGGTGTCATGGTTCGACACCACTTTGGTAATTTCACATGGTAAACCACCACGTGAATGACGCCATAATAGTTCGAGCAAAGCATGATCAACTTTAGACACCAAAATGCCGACTTTTTTCACATCGCTGACCAAAGCCAAACGCCATTGCATTTCATAACGCTCTGCCACGTTAGAAGCAAAGGTTTGCAATAAGCTTTCTTTACGGCTTTGCAAGTGATCCAGTTCAAACTCAACCCGCATGAAATAACGCCCGCCCTGAGCTTCTGTTGCGTATTGATCAAGCGCGGTAATGTTGGCTCCTTGATGATACAAAAAGCTCGATACAGCCTGCACAATACCTGGCTTATCTTCACAGGTAATCAGTAAACGTGCAGTATTCGCAGTCGTCATATTCATGTTGTTTTTAGTCACTACTTGGTTAAATTGAAAAACAAGCCGAGTATTCTAGCGCGTTTCTCAGACATTCTAAATAGCCATTCTCAGTCTCTTAGTCGGCTTGAGTATTTTTACTGGATGATAAACTCTCAAACAGTTCAGATGTGCCTAGTGTTTCTAGTAAACGCTCATAGGTTGCACGACTTTCACCCCGTAAATATGCCCCTTCAAGGAACAGCATTTGACGTAAAGCCTGCCAAATCCATTTTTCTTCCAAATGGTTTGAATCGGTAATGTGACCCGACATATATAAGAAGTTCGTCCAGTTGGTCAGCACAATCCAAATATTGATAATCAAGGCTTCAATTTCTGACTCAGTCATTTGCATCAGACCCGCATCCACAAAGGCCTGATAAATTTTTTGTCCCTGCTGCATGACCTGTCCTGCAAAACGTGGATACATTTTGCGGAAATCTTCATTGGTTTCGACCAAATGATAGACATCACGATGCAAAAAACGATAAGCCCACAGCTGACTACTGAGAACCTGAAAATAACGAATTTTGTCATTGGCATCTAAGCCACGATTTTCAGGCAAAGCCAGCATTTCTAAAGTTTCTTGCTGATATTGTTCCATCAGCTCTTTAATAATTTCGTTCTTATTGCGGAAGTGGTAATACAAGTTTCCTGGGCTCATGCCCAGTTCTGCCGCAATATGATTGGTTGTTACCGAACGCTCACCACGCTCGTTAAACAATTGCAAACTCAATTGCAAAATACGTTCTTTGGTTTTCAACGTTTTGGTTTGAGACATCCTAAAAACAACCATTCTTTAAAATTTGGGGGGCATGAAAACATAAAGTCACTTGACTGATTAGAGTAAATACTCTAAAAATTAACTTATATTGCTTTTATTGAATGGTAACATGCCATGAACAGTCAAACAAAAACAACTTCAATGACCCCACATTCACCCGATTTACAACGTCTGGATGATATTTTGGCATTGCAGAAATATGCCTATCAGCGTCATCCTGTCCCAAGTGCCAAAGAACGCATTGAACGCTTAGCCCGCTTAAAACGTGTGATTGTGAAATATCAGGATCAATTTGCCGAAGCCATTAACCGTGACTATGGCAACCGCGCCATTGCAGAAACCAAAATTGGTGAATTACTTACCTGCTTGGAACATATCAAATATTACAGCAAAAACCTGACCGACTGGATGAAGCCATCTAAACGTCAGGTTGGTATTATCCACCAACCTGCAAAAGCATGGGTACAGTATCAACCTTTAGGGGTAATTGGCATTATTGCACCTTGGAACTATCCGCTGCTGTTGTCTTTAGGCCCACTGATCTGTGCTTTGGCTGCAGGCAACCATGCCATGATCAAAATTTCCAGTGCTTCTGCGCATTTTGGTAAAGTACTGGAAAACGCCATGAGCGAAGCATTTCCACAGGAATTGGTGGCAGTAATTAATGGCGGCGGTATTATTTCCGATGCGTTCTGTCATTTGCCTTTTGACAAAATTATTTTCACAGGCTCTACCGAAGTCGGCAAAACTGTAATGGCTGCCGCGTCACAAAACCTTGTGCCTGTCATTTTAGAACTAGGTGGAAAATCCCCTGTTTTGGTGCATCCATCTAGCGATATGGTCGATGTAGCGCAGCGTATTGCGGTAGGTAAACTCTGGAATGCTGGACAAACCTGTGTTGCACCCGACTATATGTTCTTGCCTAAAGGCAAAACTGCCGAATTTATGGAGCATTTCGAGCAATTTGTGACCGAAATGTATCCGCATATTCGTGATAACCAAGACTACACTTCTATTATTAATGACAAACAATATCGTCGCTTACAGGGCTATTTAGAAGATGCACGTGAGCGAGGTGCAAATATTATTGAAATTAATCCGCAAAGTGAAAATGTGGCTGCAACCCGTAAAATGGCACCAACGGTACTGACCAATGTCAGTCCAGACATGCAAATTATGCAAAATGAGATCTTTGGTCCAGTCCTGCCAATCTTAGAATATGAACAAATTGATGATGTAATCGAGTTTATTAATAGCCGACCGCGTCCTCTTGCTTTATACTATTTCGACTTTGATCAGGCGCGTGCCGACTATGTCGCACAGCGAACCCATTCAGGGCATTTCGGACTCAATACTGTATTGACCCACGTTGCACAAGATGACTTACCATTTGGTGGTGTTGGTGCATCGGGCATGGGGAAATATCACGGTCCAGAAGGTTTTTTCAGCTTGTCACATGAACGGTCGGTAATGTCTAATCCGAAGCTTTACAGCTTGAAGTTCATTCTCCCCCCATTTGATAAGCCGATTCATCGATTGATTTCGAAGACGCTTCTTCGTTAACTGATCAAGGCATGAGCTATCAAACACGCTCATGCTGTTTTTGAAGAAAATCGCTTGTCTTTTAAGCGTATTTTTGATATAAAACGCTCCTTGAATGAATTCATCCGTTTATTTTTGACTGGCCATACAGATTTGCTGTTGGCTAAATCAATGGAGTTACACCATGTCTAAGGTTTGCCAAGTTACCGGCAAGCGTCCAGTCGTTGGTAACAACGTCTCACACGCCAACAACAAAACTAAGCGCCGGTTCGAGCCGAACCTGCACAACCACCGTTTCTGGTTAGAAAGCGAAAAACGTTTCGTACGTCTTCGTTTAACCACTAAAGGTATGCGTATTATCGACAAATTGGGCATTGAAAAGGTTGTTGCTGACCTTCGTGCTCAAGGTCAAAAGATCTAAGTAAGGAGTCAGGACAATGCGTGATAAGATTCGCTTAGTTTCTACAGCTGGTACAGGTTATTTCTATACCACTACTAAAAACAAACGTACTATGCCGGAAAAAATGGAAATCAAAAAATTTGATCCAAAAATCCGTCAACACGTAGTTTTCAAAGAAGCTAAAATCAAATAATTTTAGCTTTTTTAAAAAACGACCTTATTCAGGTCGTTTTTTTTTGCACTTTTTTTGCCTCACTTGTTAAAATTTCCTCGTTTTCTTTTTTGGCACTATTTGTGCTTGTCTTATTTCAGTCTTTTGACCGCACCTTCACCATGGCTTAGGAGTTTCTCGTGCCTCATGATGTAGAACTCATCATCTTACTTGCCGTTGGTTTTAGCTTGGCACTGGTATTTGGCTATATCGCTGCGCGCTTACGCCTTCCACCGCTTATGGGCTATCTGATTGCAGGTGTCATCATTAGTCCCAACACACCGGGCATTGTGGCAGATATTCATCTTGCCAACCAATTGGCAGAACTTGGGGTCATGTTCCTCATGTTCGGTGTTGGCATGCATTTCTCGCTAAATGATTTAATGCAGGTACGACGCATTGCTTTGCCTGGTGCAGTATTGCAGATCGCCGTGGCGACCCTGCTCGGTGTAGGCGTGTCGATGATGTGGGGTTGGAGTTTTGGTTCTGCCTTAATTTTTGGCTTGAGTCTGTCTTGTGCCAGTACCGTTGTGCTCTTAAAAGCATTGGGTGATCGTGGCCTGCTCGACTCCGTGAACGGTAAAATTGCCGTAGGCTGGTTGTTAGTTGAAGACTTAGTGATGGTCTTAGCATTGGTGCTTTTGCCTGCCACAGCTGTATTACTGGGTGGACAAGCCTTAGAAAGTACCAATGATGAAAATATTTGGCTAACACTCGGACTGACTTTACTGAAAGTTTCAGGCTTTATTGCCTTTATGCTCATTGTTGGCAAACGCCTTGTGCCCTTCATTATGCAAATTGTGGCACGCTTAGGTTCACGGGAACTGTTTACTCTAACGGTAGTCGCTGCTGCCGTATCAATTGCTTTCGGTGCTTATAAAATCTTTGGCGTGTCGATGGCACTTGGGGCGTTCTTTGCGGGGATGGTGGTCAAAGAATCTGATTTTAGTCATCGCGCCGAAGAAGAAACTTTACCCTTACGTGAAATTTTCTCCATCCTGTTTTTCGTTGCTGTGGGCATGCTGTTTGACCCGCGTATTCTGATAGAAGAACCACTGCATGTTTTAGCTGTCGTCGGCATTATCATGGTGGGTAAAACCATTGCAGCCATGGCATTGGTCTTGTTCTTCCGCTATCCACTCAATACAGCCTTGACCGTAGGCGCGAGCTTGGCACAAATTGGTGAGTTTTCCTTTATTTTGGCAACGCTAGGTGTATCTTTACAACTGCTGTCACTAGAAGGACAAAACCTGATTTTAGCAGGCGCACTCATTTCAATTACCCTCAATTCCTTTGTTTTTTCTGCGATTGAGCCTGTGCAAAACTGGATTCGGGAACGCTCTTATTTGGCGCGTTTGCTTGAACGCAGCAATGACCCTTTAGCCATGCTGCCCGATGAAGTTTCTCAAGATTATTTACGTGATCAGGTGGTGATTGTTGGACATGGTGAAGTCGGACGCCGCATTACTCAAAATTTAATGGCTGAAAATATTAAGGTCGTGATTGCAGAAGAAAACCGTGAAATTGTCGAAGACTTACGCGAAAAAGGCATTGCTGCAGTCAGCGGCATTGCCACAGAAGCGGGTGTACTGATTCAGGCACATATTCAACATGCACGACTACTCGTTCTCTCGCCTATGGACATTCTGGATATTCATAAAATTGTGGATATTGCCAAAACCCTAAACCCTGAAATTCAGGTTTTGGTGTGTGCAGAAAGCAAAGCCGAAGCGGAAGTAATTCGTAAAGACAACATTGGTGAAGTGTATTTTGCCAAAGAAGAAATGGCGAAAAATATGAGCAATTATATTTTAAATCAAATTGAAATTGCCCATCATCAGCCACCAACGCATTGAGCATCATTCATCTAAAACCCATAGCCAAAATCACAAAAAGCGCACCGTTTAAGCTGCGCTTTTTTGTTGATGTATAGATTGGCTTTCACTGTGTTGATGAAAAACTATCTAATACTGTCCATGATTTTAACCAAAGCAGATAGACAATCTATTCATTAAAGATAGCTCATCACCGAAAGACCTTTTCGGATTAACTCATAAATTGCGGCTGTTCATCCACAATTTCGGCATGCCATTCATTGACCTGCTTTTCCAACAAGCCAAATAATGCCGCCTGAATCATGTGCTGTGCCACAACAGCCGTCTGATCGCCCAATATGGCTTTGACTTCGTCATTGAACTGGATTTTGACCAACGGCTCTTTTTCAGAGCCTGCATTACGCAATGCCAACTCGCCACCTTCAAGCTGAACCAGCTCTAAAATTGCTTCCTGATTACCAAATAATTCTTTCAATTGCTCTATAGACATATATCCTCCATGCTGGACATGGTGGCAAAGGCGCTTGCTCTCTGCATCGTTCAGAATATTTATATCGGGCTGATCAGATTTTTTTCAAGGGTGTTTGGTCGGCTTAAAATTCCACCATTTCATTGCGAAAACCATCAATCAACTGGGTTAAATCACGATGCCATTCGCGCAAAATTTTCGTATCTGGTAGCCATGCTTGCGGAGATTGTGTGACTTTAATAATTAAATTAGATGACGTTTCCTGTTCAGGCTCTGGTGCACTCGGCTCAGGTGTGTACTGACATAAACGATACGCGCGTTTTAACTCTGCAATAAAGCCCGATTTGCTCAGTTGCTGCAAAATCGCCACTTCAGGGGAAATCTGTCCTTTGGCTGCCATCAGTTCTTCAATTGATTTAAGAGTTGGATGACTGTCATTTAAACGATAATACCGCACCAATTCCTGCAAAAAAGCCAGCACGGCACCATTTAAATGAAACACCGCAGCTTCACGATGTGCCTGCGCTTGCTGAACATGCTCGGTTTGCTCTGCCTGCTGACATGAAAGACGGGCGAAATATAATTTCTGATTGGTACGATCTGCATGAAAACGAGCAACACGGGACATGAGCTTTTCCTCAATTTAGCGTTCTAAGAAGCTTAGATTAAACCGATTTTCCTACAACGCCCAACAAAAAATACACTATTTTTACTGCGATAAAATCGTGCACCAAAGCGGCGCTCATCTCGTATTTTTACTAAAATTCACGCATAAAAAAGGAGCATTTTTTGCTCCCTTTGAACTATTTTGATGCAGGCTTATCTTCTGCTGCTTTGACACGTATTCCATGACCATGCAGACGCAAAGTATTCAGCGCTTTAATGGCTTTTACTGCCTCACGTGCATGTGGCATTTCTACAAATGCAAAACCTTTAGATTTTCCTGTTGCAGCATCCAACACCAAATTACAAGATTCTACAGTGCCATATTCCTGAAAAAGTTTTAACAATTCTTCTTCAGTAACAGTACGCTCTAAACTACGAACTAAAATTTTCATCTTACAACCTTAAAATAGGCAAAAAACATCAAAAAGCACTCGCCTACTCTACTTTTTGCAGGAAACCATGTGGCATAGTTTAATCGAGATCTATACCAAAATCTAAATTAATCGCTTGGCGTTCCACCAAGGCACTTTTCACAGTTTGCTGACGGGTACGGTGATGAGTTTCCATCGTACATAACTGCCGTGTCAGATCACTCAAAAAATAACTGTCCAGTTTGCGCCCTTGTTCATCTACCGTATCACGCGCCCATAAATTAAAATTTTGCTTGGTTAAAATCAGTTCATTTTGGGCACGGGTCAAAGCCACGTACAATACTCGACGTTCTTCTTCAATATCATCAAAACTGCCCTGCGCCCGTGCATGGGGGTACTGTCCTGCGGCCACATTCGCCACATAGCAGACTTTTTGCTCAGTCCCTTTGGCAGAATGGATGGTGATCAAAGTGACCACATCTGTATCAGACTGGCGTTCAATTTCAGAAATAGACACAGGATCAAGCACATATTCTTCTAAAAACTCACTTAACTGCGCATGCTTACCCGCCAGTTGTTGCACCAACTGAAAATCACCCTGACGACGATTCCAGTCTTTTTTATAGTTATCAGTCAATTGTTCCTGAATCGCTTCAATGCCTAAACCGACGCAAGCTGCAACTTCATGGCGTAAGACATCCATTTGCTTCATGATCAATAAAGTTTTTTCTGGCAAGCGTCCAAATTTTTCCAGCTTTTCAATCACCTTATCCATTGTGGGTTCAAGTAACAATTGCTGCGCCAACTTACTCGCACCGACATCACCCACGCCATTCCATAAAGTGAGAAAACGCATCCATGCAATATCATCTAAAGGATTGGCAATAACGCGCAATAAACTAAGTAAGTCTTTCACATGCGCAGTTTCCAAGAGCTTCATGCCGCCAATAAAACGATACGGCACACTTGCCGCAATACAGGCAGCTTCAATATGTCGCGCTGCAAAACTTGAACGCACCAAGACCATGTGATCTGACCACGGCGCGCCTTGCAAGAAATGTCGCTCTTTAATATCAATCGCAATCCATTTGGCTTCATCAAATTCATTCGGGAAAATATGCATTTTGGGTTTGATGCCATCACCACGATGCGCCTGCAACCGTTTGTTATAGCGAATCTCACTTTGATCTAACAACCAATTGGACAGGTCTAAAATTTCCTGCGTAGAACGGTAATTTTGCTCTAATTTGAAAATTTGAGCATTGGGTACGCGCTCTGTGAAATGATGAATATTTTCAAAATCTGCACCACGGAAACCATAAATCGATTGTGCATCATCGCCCACACAAAACAAACTGACCCGATCTTTTAAAGGCTCAAGCAAAGCCCATTGCAAAGGATTGGTGTCCTGCATTTCATCGACCAGAAGATGCTGACAAATTGACGCGACATAATCGACCAGACCTTCCGACTGCGCCAATGCCGATGCCACCACAGCCAAAATATCGTCATAATCGAGAAAGCCACGTGCACGTTTACGGCTTTCGTATTCCTGCATAATTTCAGCAATTTGATCTTTTAATGCCAAATATTCAGGCTGTTGCTTTTCTAAAGCCACACTCAGTTTTTGACGGGTATTCCGCGCAAAAGAATACAAATCACATAATTCTTGAGGCTTAGGCAACTGACTTGGATTTTTCTTATCATCTTTTCCGCGAATGAGGCGAAACATCATCAACTGATCATCACGATCAATAATAGAAAATTGTTCCAAGCCAAAAGCTTTAGGAATACGTCGTAACAAGTACATACAAAAAGTATGAAAGGTCGAAGCACGTAAGCCTTTGGCTTGCTCGCCCAGTGCCAACTCCACCCGTGCGACAATTTCACTCGCCGCACGGCGGGTAAAGGTCAAAATTTGAATTTGATTGGCTGGAATACCTTGATCAATCAAGTACGCTGCACGTGCCACAATGGTTTTGGTTTTGCCACAGCCTGCGCCAGCCAAGACCAGACTATGTTGATATGCTGTCGTGGCTGCTTGTTTTTGCTGGGGATTCAATTCATCAATTAGGCTGGCTAAACTCATAGTGACTCATCGTACTGGGTGGATGAATAGTTTAACAGATCGGTTTAGGAATAAACCCATGAATATAAATGGCTCGGTTCATGCCTAAACACATACTTTTACACAAGCTCTATTGTAGAGATGTGGATAAGTACATGCTTATCCACATTATTTCCAGCCCAATTCTATGGCAGTGATTTCGTTAATACGTGTCTGTTGTAACGATTCAGGCATTTTACTTTTGCTTTGCGAAAGTGGTACATAACCCGCCATCAGTTCAGCCTGTCGTTGTGGATATAACGGTTGCTGATTTGGGTCTGCATAACCAATCGGATAAATCGGCTGACCTGTGCTTAAATCATATTTATCTGTGGCACCAAAGGTATGCAGTAATTCATGCACCATCACCAACGTATTACGCTGACTGTGCGCAGCAGAAGCAAATAAATTCACCGAGCCAATTTTGCCTTTTTGCAAAGCGGTGGAATGCTTCAAAATTTGAGTTTGACTCGGATCATAATAATTCAGGTACAGTGTCACTGTTGCAGCACCATCACTGCTTTGTCGTTGCTGCCAAGCGTAAAAACGGAACTTTAAACTCCAAAGTACGGTGCTCAGTAGCGATGCTTGCTCAGGCACTTTTGGTGGCAACTGCTTTAATTCTCGCCCCTGTTTGAAATAAAGCGCAATCGGTTGCCCACGATACTGCAAAGAAGCTTGTTTTAGATAGTCTTGAGCTGAATTTAAGTTATTGATATTTAATGTATTGATATAGTTTTGGGTGTTTGATCGTCCATCGGTATTGATTGGATGTAACAATACGATGATAGGCTTATTCCAGGCTTGATTCTGATCACGCCAAGCATTGACTGCAACGACCAGTAAAACCAGCAATAAGCATAAAATTCGAATTTTTTTCCACATACTTTAAATATCTTTAGGCAATCACTTTACCAAGTTTAATCTTATTATCTTTAAACTCGACCCAGCCACCCGCAATTGCTAAAACTGCTTCCTCAAGAGAAGAGAATCCGTAAGGAACAATATCGAGCTCTGGATCCAAGCGCTTGATCGCATCAACTACTGAAGCAATACTTACCCAGTTATTTGCATGTGATACCTGTTTCAAAGCTTCTTGCGTCAATTTGATAATGGTCTTAAAAGTTCTTTTTCTTACCAACAATTGACTTCTAACTTCTTTAATTTCAAATAATTCTAACGATTTAATTAAGCCTGAAAATTTAGCTCTTTTATAATTTCTCGAATCAAAATCAGGCTTAACAACATTAATGTATTGATGAACAACCAAAAGGTTTGCCCAACCATGATCATCAGCTTTATCACGTATTGTTTTTAAAATTAGTGCAAGCACATCCTTATCAATTGTAATTTGACCTTGTGTCACCTGCTCATTTGTATTTTCCTTTAAATCTACAGTTTCACCATTGGTGAGGTTTTTCACATCAATGAAACGATCACAAGCGTTTACAAAAGATATTGGTGTTGTACCCTTACCAAAACCATGAACAAAAAGCCCTTTCTCTCGAATTTTCAAAGCAAGGGGAGTAAAGTCACTATCACTAGAAACTAAGCAGAAACCATCAAATATTCCCGAATACAATAGCTCCATAGCATCAATAACCATTGCAATATCAGTCGCATTTTTTGAAACCGTATAAGCATATTGTTGTACAGGTGTCATGCCACATTTAAGTGATATTTCATACCAGCCCTTTAGTGTTGGGTTGCTCCAATCACCATAAACTCGTTTGACACTTGCTATACCTGATTTGGCGATCTCTTCTAATACAACTTCAACATTCACCATGGATGTATTATCAGCATCAATTAATACTGCTATTTTCTTTGGATTAAGATTCACAAAACCTCTCTGTTTTTTATTTTTCACATTTCAAATTATATGATTTAAAAAAATGCTGACCGAAGCCAGCATTTTCTAATTTGGATAATTAAGCCTCAACCCATTTACCATCTTGGTAAACCAATGACCATTTGGTTTGTTTGCCTTCAGGCGTTTCCGAACCAATATATTGCGCTTGATTCTTACGGCTGAATTTCACCAATGTTGGATTACCCTCTGGGTCTGCATCGGGTGCTTGCAAAATAAACTGATATTTCGGATCAAGCTGTTCTGCAACTGTGCGCAATTCCGCGACTTTCGGTGCACGGGTTTCACGTACTTTCGGGAACTTACTGGCTGCCAAGAACAAGCCTGCTGCACCATCACGCAACACAAAGAAATCATCGTGTTTGGTTGAACGTAAATGTTCCATTTTAATTGGATCAACACGCGGTGGCGCAGGCTGACCATTCTTGAGTACTTTTCGCGTGTTTTCACAGCTGGTGCAGGCAAAATAAGGGCCAAAACGACCTGTTTTCAACTGCATTTCGCCATCGCACTTGTCACACGGAATGGTTGGGCCATCATAGCCTTTAATTTTGAACTCGCCTTCTTCTAGCTCAAAACCTGCACAGTCTGGGTTATTCCCACAAATGTGCAGTTTACGACCACCATCAATCACATAGCTGTCCATGGCAGTTTCGCAAATTGGACAGCGTTTTTTAGACATCAAATCTGCAGTTTCAGCGGTATCATCATCCGACAATGCAGCAAGCGACTCGACAGGAGTTAGGTTCAGAGTTCCCTTGCAACGTTCTTTCGGTGGCAAGTTATAGCCTGAACATCCCAAGAATACCCCTGTTGTACCTGTACGAATCTGCATTGGACGTGAACATTCTTTACAATGTACTGCATCGACCTCTACAGGTAGATTACGGCGCATGCCTTGTTCGCCCTGTGCATTGGTCAAACGCTGCTTGAAGTCACCATAAAAACTGTTGAGTAAGTCTTTCCAGTTACGTTCTCCATCTGCAACTTTATCCAGCTGACCTTCCAAGTCTGCTGTAAAATCGTAGTTCATCAGGTTATTAAAACTTTCATCCAGACGATCTGTAACAATCTCACCCATTTTTTCGGCAAACAGACGACGGTTTTCCAGTTTGACATAACCACGGTCTTGAATAGTTGAAATAATCGCAGCATAGGTCGATGGACGTCCAATACCTTTTTTCTCAAGCTCTTTCACCAAAGAGGCTTCGGTAAAACGCGCAGGCGGTTTGGTAAAGTGTTGTGATGGATCAAGCTTCTCTAATTTAAGAATTTCACCGACTTTAACTGCAGGCAGTAACACATCATCATCCGATTTGTTTTGCCCACGCACTTTGGTAAAGCCATCAAAAACTAGCGTACGACCTTTGGCTTTTAACTCGACACCATTGGCATCAACCAAAATGGTCGATGATAAATATTCGGCTGGTGTCATTTGGCAAGCGACGAACTGACGCCAAATCAGATCATATAAACGCTGTGCATCGCGCTCTACACCCACCAAACTGTCGCCTTTAAGCGCAACATTAGATGGACGAATCGCTTCGTGCGCTTCTTGTGCGCCTGCTTTATTGCCATAACGATTTGGTTTAGCAGGCAGATATTTTTGACCAAACTCCGCTTCAATATGCGTACGCACCATATTGACCGCGTCATCACTCAGGAAGGTCGAGTCTGTACGCATATAGGTGATAAAACCTGCCTCATACAAACGCTGTGCTAGCATCATGGTTTTCTTGACTGAAAAACCAAGACGGGTACTCGCAGCCTGTTGCAGCGTTGACGTGATATACGGCGCACTTGGGTTGACTTTGGTCGGCTTATCTTCACGTGCAGATACGGTGTATTGCGCATCTTTAATCAAGTTCAGTAAAGCATCGGTTTCAGCTTTGTTGCGTAACTTGAGGGTTTTACCCGCTTGCTTAACCGCTTCTAGACGAATGTCATCTTTTTCAGATTTAGTATCTGCAAAGACTTGCCAGTATTCTTCAGGGATAAAGGCGCGAATTTCACGCTCGCGCTCCACAACCAGCTTCACCGCAACTGACTGCACTCGTCCTGCCGATAAACCACGGGCAATTTTTTCCCAGAGCAGTGGCGAAATCATAAAACCCACCACGCGATCTAAGAAACGACGTGCCTGTTGGGCATTGACTTTGTTGGTATCTAAACGCGCAGGATGCTTAAAGGCTTCTTGAATCGCATTTTTGGTAATTTCGTTAAACACGACACGTTGATAACGTGAGTCATCTCCACCAATGACTTCTTTTAAGTGCCACGCAATCGCTTCCCCTTCACGGTCCAAGTCCGTTGCGAGATAGACTTCATCGACCTGCGATGCCAGTTTTTTTAATTCAGCGACTACATTTTCTTTGCCTGGCAGCACTTCATAGTGTGCTTTCCAGTCATGTTCAGGATCAACCCCCATACGGTTGACTAATGCTTGTTGAGCTTTTTCAGCTTTCTGAGCCTCGGTCAGTTTGGTTCGGGTGGTGGTTTTCTTTTCTGTGGTTTTTGCGCCACCACTGGTTGGCAAATCACGCACGTGACCGACCGAAGACTTCACAATGTAGTCCGAACCAAGATATTTATTGATTGTTTTCGCTTTTGCAGGCGACTCCACAATCACTAAGGCACGTTTGTGACCAGCTTCAGATTTGGCTGCAGTGCTTTTGGATGTGGACCGAGGAGCGTTCGCCATAAGTAACCGTATTTCCTATTTAATGGTTTAAAAATTAACGTTCAGCCAAGCTATGTAAAAAGGCTTTCATCTCATCTAATTGAGTTGCGCGAAGATCGGCTTCTTCATCCCAATAGATTCCTACACAGTTTGCCTGCATATCAATAGCATAAATGCCCTTTAATGCAATGGGTAAGCCTTGGAATTTCTCATCGCCATGCAACAGTTCTAGCTTTTGGTCTGTCACTAAAGCACGCATTAACGGTAAACGTGCATCGGCAATGAGTACACTGTAATACGCCACCATACTGGCACGTGATTCCGTGGCTTTCGGGATTTTTGTCCAGTCAGGCGCAACCACCAAACGAGGGTGTAGTCCCATTTTTCGGGCTTTTTCACGCATCAATCCTAAAGCTTTTTCTCTTGGGCTGACACGCAGACCAAAAATAGAGCCCATCACAAATATAATGATGGCAACGGCAACCCAAATTCCAGTATTTTCCATAGTACAACCTTTCTATTCTTATATTAGAGTTGCATAAGCACAATATAAAACGCAAGATTAAAATAAGCTGTGATTTATTTATTTCAAGTGTTTTAGTCTATCTGCCTACAAACAGCTTAAAATCGTCTTACGTGAAAAGGCATCATTTTCAAAACTTTAAATGGTTGATAAATGATGACTTAAATCAGTCTTATCGATAAAAAAATAATCTTGCAGATGGGTTTTAAATCGACACATACCATTAATCGAAAAATTCTAAAACTTAGCTTAAAAACATCTCATGACTATATAGCACTTCATGTCCATTCCAATAAATATAGCCTTTTTCAATCAGTTCTTTGAGCAATAAACGAATATCAGATTTTGGAAATAACCGTTCCAGCAAATCACGCAATTCATAAATATCTTTTGGTTTTTCACCTTTTAGCTCACGTAACTTTTTGGCAACTTCCCATTGCACAGGGTCAATTTGGCTAAAGTTTTTAAATAAACTGTGCTGAGGATGTGGCTCTACGGCTTCAGTTTGCGCCACGATTGTAGAAGTGACTGTCGCCTCTTGCGTAGATTCTTCCACGACATCTAGGTCAAGTTGAGCCCATTGTTTCAGAACTTTTTTACGAAAGCTAATTTGTTCATCCACCCGCTTTACAATTTTCAGGCTCATCAACATACCAACCACATGCTGCACTTTGTCGGCCTCAAGTTGCAAAATATTGGCAATTGAGTGTTTTAAAGCTTCTAAGTTGGTTGGCTTGCCTGACATTTTTGCCAGCGCATCACAGTACTTTTTTACCAACAGCAATTCAGGTTTGCTGCGAATTGCCATTGGGCTTGGTAAACGATTTTTGCTTTTCCCAGACTGCATTTCAGGCTGAATATGAATCAGGTGACAGGCAATTTCAGATGCTTGCAACATTTCCATTAAAATCTGAATACTGTCAGCCGCAGAAATCACTTCAACTTGTGTTTCTGGCTCTAGCAGTGCCATCAGTTGCCCAACTACCACTGCATATTCAAACTCTTTAAACTCTGCGCGCGGGCTGTCTAAAATCATAAGTTGACCCGTACTGATCCAGCCAGCGAGTTCAGTTAAATCCTGCAAGTTATATTCAAATTTTCCTGCACAATTAAACAGATACACACTCGGATGATGCTCAATAATTTCTCGCAACAAAGTCGCGGTAGGCAGGTTGTTTTCAAGGTCAAGTAATACAACTTTAGAGGACATAAACTTTAGCGGACACAATAGGGTTTAAAAGATTCAGGCACAGCAGCCGAGCATTACAGCGGGAAGTACAGCAAAGGTCAAATTAAAATCAGCACGGAAACCAATACCGTTGATTAAGTACGATTGATTAATAGTGTGGTGGGCGATTGGTCATCGGGTCAAATGGTGCAATCCCATCCGACAAATCTGCCGACTCTACCCGCTGATATAACAACTGCATTTGTTTCTTTAAATCAGCAATTTCCAGACTTTGATGAACCACTTGTTCATTCAATTGCTCAACTAAATCGTCCAAAAATGCAATTCGCACTTGCAAATCTTCAATGGGTGCGGAAAATGACGCCTGATCATCTATACTTTGTTTAGTCATTTCAAATCCTCATTTGAGATTTTTTAGGAAACACTATGGCCTATATTACTTTAAGGGATGTCCAACTTGCATTTGGTGGACCTGCCTTGCTCGACGGCGCGAATTTTAACCTAGAACGTGGCGAACGAGTGTGTTTGATTGGCCGTAATGGAGAAGGTAAGTCTACTCTACTTAAACTGATTGAAGGAAGTTTACTGCCCGATGCAGGTGAAGTGTCCATTCAAAATGGCATCACCATTGCCATGTTGGCGCAAGATGTACCCATGGATTCAGGCAAAGTCGCCGATATTGTGGCCGATGGTGCAGGTGAAGCTGCTGCAGTATTAAAAGCCTATCACGAAGCCAGTGATGCCTGTGTATTGGGCGATATGGATGCCTGTGACCGTATGGGGAACTTGCAACACAAGCTAGATCAGCTTGATGGCTGGGCGCTAGAAAATAAGGTCAATGCCATTTTAAGTAAAATGGGACTTGATCCAAATGCCGACTTAGCCGATTTATCCGGGGGACGTAAACGTCGTGTATTGTTAGCACGTGCCCTGCTCACCCAACCTGACGTGTTGTTGCTAGATGAACCGACCAACCACTTAGATGTGGAAAGTATTGAATGGCTAGAAAAATTCCTACTCGATCAAAATAATTTAACTCTACTGTTTATTTCGCATGACCGTGCTTTTGTCGATAGTATCGCCACCCGCATTGTCGAGTTAGATCGTGGTGTATTACGCAGCTACGAAGGTAACTATTCACGTTATTTAGATTTAAAGGCGCAGCAACTAGAAGCCGAAGAAAAACAAAATGCGCTGTTTGATAAAAAACTGGCCGAAGAAGAAGCATGGATTCGTCAAGGCATTAAAGCACGTCGTACCCGCAACGAAGGACGTGTGCGTGCCTTAAAAGCCTTACGTGAAGAATCAAAAGCACGTCGCTTCCAACAAGGCAAAGTCAATATGGCAGCGCAGGAAGCCAATCGCTCAGGCAAACTGGTCTTTGATATTGAACATTTACAAGTGGCCTTTGGCAATCAAGCTCCGATTATCAAAGACTTTTCAACACTGGTATTACGTGGCGATCGTATTGGTTTAGTTGGCGATAACGGTGTCGGTAAAACCACCCTGATTAAAGCCATTTTAGGTGAAATTGAGCATGGTGGCTCTGTCAAAACAGGCACACAACTGGAAATTGCCTATTTCGACCAATTACGCAATGTCTTGGATTTGGAAAAGTCGGTCAAAGATAACGTGTCTGAAGGTTCAGACTTTGTTGATGTGAACGGACAACGTCGTCATATCTATAGTTATTTACAAGACTTTTTATTCTCACCAGAACGTGCACGCACGCCGGTTAAAGCTTTGTCTGGCGGTGAACGCAACCGTATTTTACTGGCAAAATTACTACTCAAACCATCTAACCTAATTGTGATGGATGAGCCGACCAACGACTTAGATATGGTCACTTTAGAGTTGCTTGAGGAAATGCTCAGCGACTATAAAGGCACCTTATTGCTGATTTCACACGACCGTGCCTTTATGGACAACGTGGTGACTTCAACTTGGGTATTTGATGGCAAAGGCAATATTGATGAATATATTGGCGGCTATCAGGACTATTTGCAGCAACGCCCAGACCAAACTGTGGTTGATCAAAAAAGTGATGTTAAAAAAGCCGTTGCCAAAGCCGAAGCGGCTGCAGCAGCACCAACGGCTAAAAAAGTAAAATTGAGCTACAAAGATCAACGTGCTTTAGAGCAGTTGCCAGGTGAAATTGAAGCACTGGAACAGGAACAAACCGAATTGGCTGAAAAACTGGCGGATGGTTCTTGGTTTGTAACAGATGCCAATGCAGCCACCAAAGCCTCACAGCGTTTGGCTGAAATTGATGAAGAACTGCTGGAAAAACTGGAGCGTTGGGACGAACTGGAAAACTTGGCGAATGGTAACTAGGGTCTATTGACACTTCGTCTACGCTTGTCCTGAAAGACTTCGCAAAACCGTTTTAAGCATCTTTCCCATTGGACGGATGCTTTTAAATTTTAAAATCGGTTCGTGCTAAACTGCAACGATACAACACTTTACACGGTCATTATGAGTCAACACACTGAATATCAACCAGGCGAATTTCAATGGTCTTTCCTGTTGCCAAAATATTGGGGCATCTGGATTGGCATTGTCTGCCTGATGATTTTAGCCATTTTGCCGTGGGCGATTCAGTATCGTTTGGCGCAGCTTTTAGGCAATCTTGCCTTTAACAGCATGAAGTCACGTCGCGTAACTACGTTACGCAATTTGGAAGTGTGTTTTCCTGAATGGAGCGAGGCTGAAGTACAAGAAAATGCTCGCCAAGTCTTTGTTGATCAAATGCTGGGCGTATTTGAAACCTTAAATGCGTGGTACTGTCCACAGTGGTTTAAAGGACGTACTCAGGTTGAAGGTTTAGAACATATTCAGCAAGCCCAAGCAGATGGTCGCGGGGTTTTATTGTTAGGTACACATTCTACTCTGCTAGATGCAGGCGGCTATGTCTGTGCGCAATATTTTGACCCCGATGTGGTCTATCGTCCACAAAACAATCCCTTACTGGACATGCTGATTTACCGTTGTCGCGCCACCATTTACGGTCATCAAATTGACCACGATGACATGCGTGGTTTAATCCGCCACTTAAAAAATGGTCGTGCCATTTGGTATAGCCCAGATCAGGACTTTGGTTTAAAACAAGGTGTTATGGCGCCATTTTTTGGCGTGCCTGCTGCGACAGTTACAGCGCATCGTCGTTTACTTAAAATGACCAAAGCCGCAGCAATTCCGTTATATTTTTACCGTACAGGTGAGCTTTCCAACCCTCAATATAAAGTCTTGATTGAACCTGAACTGCTGGATTTCCCAGGCGCAGATGAAGTTGCAGATGCAACGCGCACCAATTTCATTATTGAGCAGCAATTACGGATCGCTCCTACCCAATATATGTGGTTTCATCGTCGGTTTAAGAGCCGCCCCGAAGGTTATGACAGTATTTACTAATCTGTACGGCAGAAGGAAAGATTCATGAAAGTCATGCAGTTATTACCCGAATTAAACAGTGGCGGTGTAGAACGCGGTACGCTCGAAATCGCCCGAGCCTTGGTCGCTCAAGGACATACGTCATTGGTGGTGTCGAATGGCGGACGGATGGTTAACCAACTCGAAGCTGAAGGTTCCACTCATTTAAAGTTAGCCATCCACAAAAAATCATTATCAAGCTTGTGGCAAATCCGTCCTTTACGCCAACTGATTGTGCAACATCAACCTGATATTGTGCATGTACGTTCCCGCGTACCTGCATGGCTAACTCATTTTTCCCTAAAAGGTATTCCAGCCGAAAAACGTCCACACTTAATTTCAACTGTACATGGTTTTTATTCAGTTAACCGTTACAGCCAAATTATGACCCAAGCGGAAAAAGTGATCGCAGTTTCTGACAGTGTAGTCAAATACATTCGTGATCATTATCAAAACTGTCCACCTGAAGATATTGTCCGTATTTATCGTGGAATTGACCCTGCTGCATTTCCGCACGGGTATCAACCTTCGGCACAATGGATGCAACAAACCTATCAAGATTTCCCAGAACTTGAACATAAGTTTTTAATTTGTTTGCCGGGACGTATCACCCGCTTAAAAGGTCATGAAACATTGATTGATCTAATTGCGAAATTAAAAACCCAGTATCCACAGATTCATGCTGTTGTTGTAGGCGGTGCAGATGTTAAAAAAGCAGCTTATTTACAGGAACTGGAACGCAATATTCGGGATAAACATCTGACCGAAGCGATAACCTTTGTTGGACACCGTTCTGACATTCGCGAGTGGCTTGCGTTTAGCGATATTGTACTTTCACTTTCCAATCAGGCGGAAACCTTTGGACGCACTGCACTTGAGGCTTTATCTGTAGGAACACCTGTGATTGGCTGGAACCGTGGTGGTGTGGCTGAAATTTTGTCACAACTGTATCCGCAAGGGCTCATCGCAGCAGATGACCAAGTGGCTTTATTCAATGCAGTGCAATTGCATCTGGAAATACCGCAAAGTGTCACCCCTGTTGAATTGTTCAGCTTGGCAGATATGTGTCATCAAACCTTAGATTTATATCAGCAAGTTTTGCAGTCAAAACACACCTAAAGCCTTAAAACTGAATCGAGCTGATTGAAATTTAATTTGTTTAAAAACAATGAGAATGAAAAAATAAGCCCTAAAAAATCATCGCCCGAGTTCTACATCCTGTAAAACTCGGGCTCATGAGGTTGTGCTTTCAAAACTTATTGTTATTTTATTGTATGGCGTTCCTTACCTACATCATATCCTTGATGTTTATCCCTCAGCGTCGTCTTCCTTAATGGGATATTCCGTTCCCGAGTCCTTGTGCTGATGAATTAATCTTAACCAGATCAGTCAGAATAAAACATGCGTCATGTGCCTAAATCCGTGTAAGCCATTTCGTACACTTTTCGTTTAATTTCTAAACCGATTTATCCTGTGCTTTATACGGTTGTGCAATTTCATCGGTCACCAGTTTTTCTTCTTGCTCTGCTTTTTCAATCCCATCCTGAATCGCCTGTTGTGCTTCCTGCTCATCGGCATCGGTTTGCGGCAGTTCTTCCTGAATTCGATCAAACACCCGCCCAGTTTGCAATACCACATACACAGGAAAATGATCTGAACCAATATGTGCTAAACGCTGCATATCTACCAATGCAAAATCTGTGCTATGAAAAACATGGTCTAACGACCAACGCAACAAGGGATAATCGGCATGAAAGGTATTGATGTAATGACGCCCTACCCGTGGATCAAGCAAACCACTAATCCGCTGAAACAGTCGTGTCGTACGTGACCACGCCACATCGTTTAAATCACCCATTACGATACAGCTTTCATCTAAATCTTTGATTTGATCGCCTACAATCAACAATTCGGCATCTCTTAAAACTGAATCTTTGGCTTCGGTAGGACTTGGTGGTTTAGGATGCAAACAATACAACTGTACAGGCTGCCCCGAAGGCAAAATCACACTGGTATGAATGGATGGAATTTCATCGCTGAGAATAAATTTGATCTCACTGTCTTTTAATGGCAAACGGCTATACAAATGCATGCCATATAAATTATCTAAAGGTGCAGCGACCCGATAAGGATAATCGGCTTCAATCACAGACAAGGCTTTCTGCCAAGCCAAATCAGATTCTAGGGTCAACACCAAATCTGGTTTTAAGGCTTGAATATGTTCAATTAAAAGATGATATTTTTGATTTGGTGTCAGAACATTGGACACGATTAATGAAATTTGTTTTTCAGGATTTAGCTGTTCTGGACGAACTTGTTTGACCTGTTTTCTCCACAGCAAGGTGTAGGGCAAGACCATTTTGAGCTGATAAGCCAAAGCCGCAATCAGCCCAATTAAAATCACTTGGCTAGACACATCCCACGTCTGCTCCCAAATTAGGAGCAAAACAAAGGCAATGATGCCCAAAACCAAGATCTGTAAACGTGGAAAATCTGCGCCCCGAATCCACCATTCATCACGCGGAATCAGTGACCAAAAACTTAACCAAATGACTAATATTGCAAGCCCTTCTACCCAAATCATCTTGCTTTACTCTTTTGTATTTTTTGTCGTTTTTACATGAAAACCAAAGTTATCAATTTTGTATGTAACACAAACAAGAGATTTCACTCAATAATACTCATGTTTTGTTCATGTAATGCTTGCAGTTGCGTCCCCTTTTGATAGACTTATATTCCTTTATTGTTTTTTAACGCACCGAGGCAAAGTGACATGAAAGTAGGTCTGGTCGGTTGGCGCGGGATGGTGGGTTCCGTCCTTATGCAACGTATGGTTGAAGAAAATGATTTTGCTCATTTTGAGCCATTCTATTTCTCTACCAGTAATGCTGGCGGTGAAGCACCAGCGTTTGGTGGTAAGACTGCCCCAGCACTTATGGATGCAACAGATATTGAAAGTCTGAAGCAAATGGATGTCATTATTACCTGTCAAGGTGGTGATTACACTTCTGCCGTTTTCCCGAAGCTTAAAGCTGAAGGATGGAATGGTTACTGGATTGATGCTGCATCTACCCTACGTATGGATGATGAAGCGATTATCGTACTTGATCCAGTCAACATGAATGTCATTAAAGATGGCTTGGTGAATGGCACCAAAACATTTGTGGGCGGTAACTGTACTGTTTCACTCATGTTGATGGGCTTGGGTTCATTATTCCAAAACAATTTGGTGGAATGGGCAACTTCAATGACCTATCAAGCAGCTTCTGGTGCAGGTGCGCAAAACATGCGTGAGCTGATCACAGGCATGGGCTACTTGTATAACAACACCAAAGACTTGTTGGATGACCCACGTTCACCAATTTTAGACATCGACTCTAAAATTGCCGAATTACAACGTGGCGAAGGTTTCCCATCGGCAAACTTTGGTGTGCCTTTAGCGGGTTCTCTCATTCCATATATCGACAAACAGCTTGAAAGCGGTCAGTCAAAAGAAGAATGGAAAGGTCAGGTTGAAACCAACAAGATTTTAGGCAATCAGCAGATTGTTCCAATTGATGGTCACTGTGTGCGTATTGGCGCAATGCGTTGTCACTCTCAGGCAATCACATTGAAGCTGAAAAAAGACGTTCCACTGAACGAAATTGAAGATATGATTCGTCAATCAAGCCAATGGGCAAAAGTGGTACCAAATACACGCGAAGCATCAATGACCGATCTTACCCCAGTTGCAGTTACAGGGACTTTAACAGTACCTGTTGGTCGTTTACGCAAAATGAACATGGGTAAAGAATACCTTGGTGCATTCACTGTAGGTGACCAATTACTTTGGGGCGCAGCAGAGCCATTACGTCGTATGTTACGCATCTTAATTGATTACAAAAATGCTTAAGCTTCGTCTTGAGCACTGAATCATTTTTGATTCTGTGATCAATCTCAACAAGCCAGTCAAATTTGACTGGCTTTTTTATGTAATCAACGTGTTAATATTTTACAATCGACCTACAACTCGCTACTCTATCCTTTTCGCCTTGCGATAAATGACCGAGCTAACAATTAAGATGACTGTATATAACAAATTAAAGATCGCCATTTTATCTATTTTGGCTTCACAGCAAATGTATGCAATGAATGTTGACCCGATTCAAATTCAGTCAACAACTGGGGAATTGCTCTATGCCGAAATCAACTTTCGTCAATCGAATGTGAATGAAGCGATTGATGTTAGTTTAGCTACGGCCGAAGATCTGATGTCGATTGGTGCGAGCCACCGTCCGCCTGGTCATCTTAACTTTTTTACACGTCGTAACAGCAACGGTACAGGGGTCATCACCATTACCTCATCTCGACCTCTAACCGAGTCTGAGTTGAATATTGTGGTCAAAATTAAAGAAGGTAATGCAACTCGCCTGCAACATATTCGTACACCATTAAAACGCAGTGCACCTGCGCCATTGGCCGCTATGCAACGCAGTAATGAACAAGCTTTAACGCCTGTCATGATTGTCAATGAGCAAGATATTGCTTTAAATTTACCTGTAAGTACGGCCTATCAGGTTGAAACACCCAAAGCAATTGAACAACAGGCTTTTGAAGCACCGCTAACCATTAAACGCAATACACCGCCTGCGTTAAACCATCAAGCAGTAACAGTGATTCAAACTGCGCCAAGCCGTAGCGCAGCGAGTGAAAATACGACTGTTGCTGCTCCAAAAGCAGCGCCAGCAAAAACAAATAACAACCCAACACCGACAGCATCTACAGCGACTACGTCAGTCACTGCACAACAATCGGCTGATCCATTGGTACAAAAATTTGCTGAACAGCAACGCACGAAGCAACTGGCACAAACTCAGCCTGCTGCTGCCGTGAAAAAGCCTGCACAAACAGCGGCTGCACAGGCTAAACCAAGCCCTGCCACAGCCATGCCTGCAGTCAATACCCAACACGTGGTGCAATCGAATGAATCATTATGGGCAATTGCCTCACGCATTGCGGGTGAAAATAACCGCCCTGTTGCTGAAGTGATGCAGCAAATTAAAGCCAATAATGAGCATGCTTTTATTCAAGGCGATGCCAATCGTTTGCGTCGTGGTGCGACCTTAAATTTACATGCACAAGCTAACTCTAAAACAGAGAAAAAAGCCGCAATTCCAAAACCAGAAACGGCCAGTACACCACAATCAGGCAAAGCCAAATATCGTTTAAATCAAGCAGAAATGAGCCTCGTGGCAGAGAATCAACAGGACTCCACCCACGGTTCTGCCAAGAAGAACACACAATCCACACAAACTTCGGGTGACTTGTCATTAAAAGTTATGACATCCCGTGAGAAAACCGTTAAATTACAGAGAAACGTAACAGAATTAGAATTGGCATTACGTCAGAAGGATCACAGAATTCAATTACTCAACGCGCGCCTTGCTGAACTGCAACAACAATTGCAAAAACAACAAGCCGCAAATAAGCCAAAACACTAAATGTTACACACAATGATTTTTTGGGATAAGGTCAAACAGGGACCACATCCTCAAGGGGTATAAACATGCTGATTTATGTGATTCCGTTTATTTTATTACTGGTGATCGCAATTTTCTTGAAAAAGCGTGAAGCAAGTAAAGAAGCCGAACCAAACAACAAGAAAACAGCAGCGCCAGCCAAAACCAGTGCCAAGAAAACCACAACTACCAAAAAAGTTGCCCAGAAATCGGTGGTGGTTGAAGAGGTTGTTCCAACACCACAACACTCTACCCCTGTTCCTGTAAAAATCCAAACCAACATTGAAAACCTGATCAAAGAACGTAATTTCTTTGCTGCAGAAGCACAAATTAACCAAGCATTAAAACGTGATAACTCATTGCATGGTTTGTATTTGTTATTGCTTGATATTCATTTACAACAAAAAGATGAATTTGCAATTGATCAATTGCTGAATCATTTACGTTCTTTAGAGCTTGACGATATTCTGTCACAAGCTGAAGCGAAAAAAGCCAGTCATGCACATGAAGATATTGCTGAAAAATCAGCAAATGAAGCGCTGACAGCAGCTCCAAGCAGCTTAGATTTTACTGCACCTGTGAGTACGCCAAATCAAACGGCTTCTTTTGACCAGTTACAGCACGAACTGACCTCAAATAAAACTGCAGAACCTGAAGCAGCTTTAGAATTTGACACCTCATCGTTAAATTTCAGCCCTGCAGCTACACCTGTTGTAGAAAAAGCAGCCGAACCTGAAGTCAAAGCAGAACCTGCTGCACTGGATTTTAATTTCTCACTCGATTCCACAGCAGCAGAAGCAAAAACTGAAGCGCCTGCAATTACAGCTGAACCAAGTGTAAGCCCTGCAGAGGAAGTTAAACCGCTCGACTTCACGTTTGATTTAACACCAAGTCCAGCTGAAACAACAGCCCCAGAATCAACAGTCAATGAAGCTTCTTCAGTCAAAGCCCCAAGTCTAGACTTCAATTTTTCTACACCAGAAAGCGCATCTGCGGTTGAAGCAAAAGCTGAACCTGCAACGCCTGATTTTAATTTCACATTTGACAGTGCGCCTGCTGAGGAAACCAACCTTCAGCCTGCAATTGAACCTGAAGTCATTGCTGCACCAAGTATTGCACTTGAACCTGCTGCAACCGTTGTCAGCACAGATGTTGATCTAAATGATCCATTGGTGAAATCATTCCCAGACTTATCTCAAGTAGATGAAATTCAGTTGAATTTAGACTTGGCGAACCAATATGTGGAATTGGGCGCTTATGATGCTGCGAAAGCTTTACTTTGCGAACAAGGCGCAAATTATTCTGCTGAACAACGCCAACGTGCCGATCAGTTACTGAATCAAATCGCTTCTTAATTCAAATCAGATTAAGATAAAGCAGTCATTCTTGGCTGCTTTTTTTATGATGAAAAAAATTGCGTTAATCTATATGGGCGGCACTTTTGGCTGTGTCGGTGAACCACTAAGCCCAATGCCTGCGGAGCAATTTCTGCCACGCTTGGCACAGGTCTTACCCCTAAATTTAGAGATTGAATGCTTTGTTGCCCCTGTCATTAAAGACAGTAGTGCCTGCACAGCCGCAGACTGGTTACAGCTCATTCAATATATTCAAAAATTACAACACGATGATTTTCAACATTTCGTTATTTTACATGGCACCGACACCCTCAGCTATGCCAGCGCAGTCTTGGCACGTTTTTTAGCGCAAAGTACCCATGTCATTCTCACGGGTAGCCAATATCCCTTACTCAATGCACAAGGCACAGATACCCGTGAATTTAGTGATGCCTTGGACAACCTAAATTTTGCTTTACAACAGATTCATCAAGTGACTCAGGGAGTATATCTGGCCTTCCATCAGCAACTGATTCATGCCGCAACGGCACTGAAACAACACACCACCGAGTTAAATGCATTTACAGGTCAGTCTGCTTTGGTTTACACGGAGAACAAATCGCAGAATGAGCCAGCATTCAACATTAGCACTCAACATATTGAAAAAGCCCAGCACTTTAACTGCCTGAACTGGATGTTACAGCCAATTGCCATTTCCGCTTTGGTCGATAATTTAAAAGCCTTACAGCAACAGCCACCACACTGCCTCATTTTACAGAGTTATGGTACAGGCAATATGGCCGTCAATGCCGAAGTGATTGAGTTAATTCAGGCCTTACAAGCTCAACAATGTGCCGTGATTCTCACCACCCAAGTCACTTTTGGTGGCATGCAACAACGCTATGCGATCAGCCAGTGGTTACAGGACAGTAAAATTTTAATCAGTGATTGCCAAAGTCACGCAGATCTTTATGCCAAAGCCTTAAAAATGTATTTACAATACGACAGCCTTGCACAGTGGTATGCGCATTGGCAGTCTTCAGTGTGATTTGAGGTGATTATGCAGCGTTTTGCAATCGGAATTGAGTTTTGTGGCATTCGGTATCGGGGTTGGCAAACCCAGCAAGCAGGCGTACCTAGTGTGCAGGAAACCATTGAAAAAGTTCTGAGCAAAATTGCCGATGAACCCATTATTTTACATGGTGCAGGACGTACCGATGCAGGCGTGCATGCAACCAATATGGTGGCACATTTTGATACGCATGCCATTCGCCCTGAACGCGGTTGGTTGATGGGTGCCAACAGCCAACTACCCAAAGACATTGCAATTCAATGGATTAAAACGATGGATATGGACTTCCATGCTCGTTTTAAGGCTCAGGCACGGCGTTATCGCTATGTCGTGTATAACAATCCACAACGCCCTGCCTTGCTGCACAAACAAGTCACTCACGCTTATTATCCCTTAGATGTCGATAAAATGATTGCGGCTGCGCAGAAATTTGAAGGGACACATAATTTTGAAAGCTTTCGTGCCGCAGCGTGTCAGTCCAATCAGCCTGTCCGTCATGTCAGCCATTGCCGCTTAATTCGTCACGGCAATTATTTAGTGTTAGATATTCAAGCCGATGGTTTTTTGCATCACATGGTTCGCAATATCATGGGTTGTCTATTGGAGATCGGGCAAGGTTTGTATGACATTGCACATATTGACCAAATTTTTGCAGCTCAAGACCGTAAAGCAGCAGGAATTACTGCCCCGCCAGATGGCTTGTATTTTATTCAGGCACATTATCCTGAACAGTATGATTTACCGAAAGTTCCTTTAGGGCCACATTGGTTAAACATGCCGGAATAATTTAATCCCTCCCGACCTCCCTTTTCCAAAGAGAGGAGCTCCATTTCGAGGCGTTAAAAACGAAAGTCCCCCCCTTTGAAAAAGGGGGATTTAGGGAGGATTCTGTTTAGGAAAGGTTTTAAATTTTCAAACTTAACGCTGTTTACGTTTTCTATATTCCACTGGAGTTTCATTGGTCCAGCGTTTAAAAGCACGATAAAAAGTACTTGGCTCTGAAAAACCCGTTAAGTACACAATCCGCTCCACGCTTTCATTGGTATTCGATAATAATCGTTTAGCCAAACGACATCGATAATCGGACAGAATTTGCTGAAAACTGGTATTGGCTTCACTCAATTGGGTACGCAAACGACGTGGCGTGATATTCAATTGTGCCGCCACTGTTTCTAGTGTCGTTTCTCCACTTTCTAAGGTCGAACCAATGGCACGGCGCACTTCACCAACCAAATCATAACGCGCCAGTTCCTGCAGTTTTTCCAATGCCAACTGTTCGTGTAATTGCAATAACTCAGGTTCTGCCTGCCACAGTGGATAATCCAAAATACTCGGATCAAAATACAAACGCGTTTCTTTCTGCCCCAAACTCACAGGACATTCAAAGACACGGAAATATTCATCATCTGCAGCACCATCACTAAAGTTAAAGTCAATATAAATAGGCTGAAAACGACCTTCGGTAATGAATTTAAAGAAGCGTAAAACACCCGACATGGCGCATTCAGAAAAATGACGATTGACGATATTTTCTGACCACGGCTGCACGCCATTGGTTAAATAGCAGCGTCCATCTTCCACCACCAATTTGGCATCAAAAGCATCACTAATCAGGCGTTGATAAGCCAAAGCACGTTTTAGGCCTTCACCAAAGTTTTCTGAAGAAATAAACAAATGTTCAATCACCTGCCCGCGATAAAGTGGCAAATGTTCCCCCAGATGTAAACCAATATCAGGGTCTTTACTGACTTCCTCAGCCGCAACCCAAAACGCATATTGTGCATTTAAAGGCGTACGTTCATTGGCTTCGACCTGATTTAAGGCCACACCTGCTTTTGTTAAAATATCTTCGGTTGGCAACCCCGCACGACGAATCGCTTGGTAGCCTAAACGCAATACAACCGATGCATCAGTTAGCTGACCCACGCAAAAACCTTCCTTGTATGTACTTCATTTATACTTAAAAAGATTGAAATTAGATTAACTGCGATTGACCGAACTGACAACCTACCCAAGCCCATTTTTACAGAAAAAGTATAAACCGATGATTCGCTTATTTTACTAACAGATGCGCTGTGTATAGGGTAAAGCATCTTGTTTTTTTCAGAAAAATTGCCTATAATTTGCGCCTTTCCAATTTGATACTCAGGTAGGCTATGGCCAATAAAGAGGAACTCATCGAGTTCGAAGGCGTTGTCACCGAAACGCTTCCTAATACTATGTTTCGTGTACGTTTAGAAAACGGTCATGAAGTGATTGCTCACATTTCTGGTAAAATGCGTAAACACTATATTCGTATTTTAACAGGCGACAGTGTGAAAGTTGAAATGACACCTTACGACTTAACCAAGGGTCGCATCACTTATCGCGCACGCTAAGTTTTAGAGTAAGCTAAAGCCACTTTCGGAGTGGCTTTTTTACGTTCACTTAAAAAAATTCTGTTTAGCCTTTAATTCGTCCCCGCCGCTTATCGAATCACCACATTCTTTTCTTGCATTGCCTTCTACAATAAAGTTTTGAGCAAGGGAGAAAAAGCATGTTATTTCGATCCTGCGTTGCTTGTATAACAGGTCTTTTTGCGCTCAGTTTAGTGGCGTGTAGTAGTAATCCACCGCATTCCACTTTAAACCGCGATGCGTATTTACAGCAATTTATTGGTCAATCTAGCCAATATATCCTGACCCATTTGCAATTAAGCCAAATTGGCTATCAACAGCTTGGTACAGCTCAAGCTACCCCTCAATTGCTACATTACCGTATCATTATTCGTCCTGTACGTGTTCCGATCCCTATGGCGCAGCATCCCACTACAGGTATTGGTGCTGTTCCGTTAAATATCGGTATCCCGAGTCATGAAAGTTACGATGTTGCACTGACTTGTGATTTGTATTTTCGCCTACAGCAGGGTATTGCTACCGCAGTGTATGTTTCGGGACAACGCTGTTAAGTCTCCTAGCTAAAACACTCTGAAAGTACAAAACCAATAAAAAAACGCAGCCCGAAGACTGCGTTTAATGATTTGATTTTGAGCTGTAAGCGATAGGTTAAATCGCTTAAATTTTTAGTTGAGTGCCGTAACGACTGCTTGACCCATTTCAACAGTACCAACTTTATTCATGCCTTCAGACATAATATCGGCAGTACGTAAACCTTGATCTAATACATTGCCTACTGCATCTTCAATGGCTTTTGCTGCCGCTTCTTCGCGGAAGGTGTAACGTAACATCATTGCCACAGAAAGAATGGTTGCCAATGGGTTTGCCAAGTTTTGACCTGCGATATCTGGCGCTGAACCATGGCAAGGCTCATACATACCTTTGCCATTTTCGTCTAAAGATGCAGATGGCAACATACCAATAGAACCTGTCAACATCGCCGCTTCATCAGACAAGATGTCACCAAACAAGTTACCTGTCACCAATACGTCAAATTGTTTTGGCGCGCGTACCAATTGCATCGCTGCGTTATCGACATACATGTGCGACAAGTTGATTTCTGGGTACTGTTCTGCATGTAACTGAGTCACGGTTTGCTTCCACAATTCAGTCACTTCCAGTACGTTGGCTTTATCCACCGAACATACTTTACCGCCACGCAATTTCGCCATTTCAAACGCTACTTTTGCAATGCGTTTGATTTCTGACTCAGCATATACGTCGGTATTAAAACCTTGTTTTTCACCATTTTCTAATTCACGGATACCACGTGGCTGACCGAAATAGATACCACCTGTCAATTCACGCACGATTAAGATATCTAAGCCTGATACGATTTCAGGTTTTAAGCTTGAAGCATCTGCCAATTGTGGATACAAAATTGCAGGACGTAAGTTAGCAAATAAATTGAGTTCTGAACGCAATTTTAATAAGCCACGCTCTGGACGGATTGAACGCTCAATGTTGTCCCATTTTGGACCACCAACTGCACCCAATAAAATTGCATCGGCTTTTTTCGCTTGCTCAGATGTCACTGCTGGGTACGGTTCGCCATGTGCATCAATTGCAGAACCACCCAATAAACCTTGTTCCCAAGTCAAACCCAAATTGAATTTTTCATTGACACGTGTCAGCACTTGTTCAGCAGCTTTCACAATTTCTGGACCAATGCCGTCACCAGCTAAAATCAAAATATGTTTTGACATGAGAGTTTCCATTGTTCATGACAGTCAAAGACTGTGGGATTAAATTTTTTGTTCTACAAACTCACCCAAGCCATTTAAGACATTGTAGGGTTTGCAAAAACGTCGAATGGTTTTGTTGTTTTGCACCAAATCTACACATAAAGGATCTGGCGCAGACACATTTAATAAGCTGCCTTTAGTACGACTTCGATCACGATACATTCTAAAGGTATATTTTTGCTTGGCATTAAACTTATGAATTACATGCAGTTTTTCTGCACGATCTTTAGAAATGGGATAAAAGCGAATCACCAATTCATGTTGTTTAGGCGGTACAGATAAATACAAGGCATTGGATTTATTTAAGGATGATTCCTGTAAACGCACTAAACCCTCCTGAATGGCAGCACGTGTAACACGATGTTTTTCTGCATCGACAATTGTGACCGTATTTAAACGCTCAAACTCACAATCATCTGTACCCGCACAGTAAATCAGTGCATTGGATTTGCTTTGTTCAGTTTCTTTCACCTGTTTAATGCGTGCTGTATTCCACGTTTGGCATGCGCTTAGCATGGTGATACATAATCCAATGACAGCAAGCCGACCGAAAATTTTAGTCATTGTTCGCGCCCAACCTCACCTGTTAGATACAAAATATAAAAATTATTATGTGCCGATGTTAGCAAGAGTTAGGCAGCGATGCTATGACAAATTTCAGCGAATTTATGCCTGAATTTCGGCAAAAACCCATGGACGCGACTGCTTAGTATTCTCTTCATAAGCACGAATGTCATCGGCTGCTTGTAATGTTAAGCCAATATCATCCAAACCATTCAATAAACAGTGTTTACGGAATGGATCTACTTCAAATTTAAATGCCGTACCGCTTGGTGTACGTACTTCTTGTGCGTCCAAGTCGATGGTTAATTGATAGCCTTCAGTCGCCGCACACTCTTTAAATAATTGCTCGACCTGCTCTTCAGACAAGATCACAGGCAACATGCCGTTTTTAAAGCAGTTATTGAAGAAAATATCGGCAAAGCTTGGTGCAATAACGGTACGGAAACCATATTCATTCAATGCCCAAGGTGCGTGCTCACGGCTTGAACCACAACCAAAGTTGGCACGTGAAATTAAGATTGAAGCACCCTGATAACGCGGCTGATTCAATACAAACTCAGTATTAATCGGACGTTTTGAGTTGTCCTGACCCGGATAACCTTCATCTAAATAACGCAATTCATCAAATAAGTTATCGCCAAAACCTGTACGTTTGATAGATTTCAAAAACTGTTTTGGAATGATTAAGTCTGTATCGACATTGGCACGGTCTAATGGTGCAACGATACCTTGTTCAACGGTATATTTTTTCATGTTTAATTCTCACTGAATCCGTAACCTCTCCCTTGCCCTCTGCTATAGCGAGAGGGAACGCCATCTCTCTGAGAGAAGGCTGGGATGAAGGCATAACTTAGAATGAACGTACGTCTACAAAATGACCTGCGATTGCTGCCGCAGCTGCCATTGCTGGACTCACCAAATGGGTACGACCACCGTTACCTTGACGACCTTCAAAGTTACGGTTTGAAGTCGATGCACAGTGTTCACCCGGTTGCAATTTGTCTGCGTTCATTGCCAAGCACATTGAACAACCTGGTTCACGCCATTCAAAGCCTGCTTCTACAAACACTTTGTCTAAGCCTTCTTGTTCCGCTTGTTGCTTAACTAAACCAGAACCTGGAACCACCATCGCCTGTTTAATACTTGCTGCAACTTTACGACCTTTAATCACTTCAGCGGCTGCACGAATATCTTCAATACGCGAGTTGGTGCATGAGCCAATAAATACGCGGTCTAATTGAATATCTGCCAAAGACTGACCTGCAGTTAAGCCCATATATTGATAAGCACGCGTCCAGTCATTGCGCTGTACATCATCTTTCGCCTGCTCTAAAGTTGGTACGGCTTGTGATACTGGAATGACCATTTCAGGTGAAGTTCCCCAAGACACTTGCGGCTCAATTTCTTCGCCTTGTAATACCACTACGGTGTCAAAGTGCGCGCCTTCATCTGAGTGTAAAGTATTCCAGTAAGCAACTGCTGCATCCCATTGCTCGCCTTTTGGTGCATAGTTACGACCTTTCACGTATTCAATGGTTTTGTCATCCACAGCGACCATACCTACGCGCGCGCCTGCTTCAATCGCCATATTACATACTGTCATACGTCCTTCAATCGACATATCACGGAATACTTGACCACCAAACTCAATCGCGTGACCTGTACCGCCTGCAGTACCAATTTTACCAATGATCGCTAAAACGACATCTTTCGGTGTAACACCTTGACCTAATTTGCCATCTACACGCACTAGCATGTTTTTCATTTTCTTTTGAACTAAGCATTGGGTTGCTAATACGTGTTCAACTTCAGACGTCCCAATACCATGCGCTAAACACCCAAATGCACCGTGAGTCGCTGTATGTGAGTCACCACAAACTACGGTCATACCTGGCAAAGTTAAGCCCTGCTCAGGCCCAACCACGTGCGCAATCCCCTGACGGATGTCGTTGATGTCAAACTGCACCACATTAAAGGTTTTGCAGTTGTCATCTAAAGTTTGTACCTGAATACGTGAAGTATCATCTTCAATACCTGCAATACCGTCCGCACGTTCTTTTTTAGACGTTGGTACGTTATGGTCAGGCGTTGCCACGTTGGCACTTAAACGCCACGGCTTACGTCCTGCAAGTTGCAAACCTTCAAAGGCTTGTGGAGAAGTCACTTCATGCAATAAATGACGGTCGATATACAATAAAGCCGAGCCATCATCACGTTGAGTGACCAAGTGATCATCCCACAATTTGTCGTACAAAGTTTTTGCAGCTGGATTTTGTGCTTGTTGGTTTTCGCCTGCCATGTCAGATCTACTCCACTGGACTGGGTAATTTTTTCATTAATTTGATTATAACCGCGAATTTGTATAAATCTAATTTATCATTTTTATTAATTTAAAAACTTTTAGGAATTATTTAGTTGTTTCTAGCAAAATAATTTTTATCCACTGGAGCGTAAAACCTCGTGGTTCAGCACGAGGATATAAGCGACTGGAGTAAACCATATGAACGACACGAAATGTCGTTTTAAATTTTTGTAATATAGTCACTATTAAGAAAAATACTGTTAAAATAATTGGATGAAGACACTCAAATTACGCATAAAAGACAAACATTGCAAGGTGCTAAATCAGTTAGCATCCGAAGTAAATTTTGTCTGGAATTATG